>JBKJSI010000598.1:0-31185 GCA_046595915.1 Pirellulaceae bacterium | reverse complement strand
CTTAGAGCCAAGCCTGTTTTCATTTCCAGAGCGATCGCGCTACGCTGCCGGCGAGGAGCTATTTAGAATGTCACGACGGGCGGTGCGACAGGTGACTGTGTTGTTGTGCAATTGTGTTGATGTGTAACTGTGTGGCTGTGTTTCACAAACAAAACCGCTGTCTGGCTCGCTTTTCAGAACCAACTCCATCGGTTTTGTTTGTTAAACACGGCCAGTTGCGGTTTGTTTTCAAAACACCGCCTCGCTTCAAAGAAATTAGCGAATCCAGCTGGAACCGCCGGCGAGTACTGTTAAACTAAGCTGCGTGCCGCCTGCATGACTTGAGGACGCAACTTTCGCGACGCAGAGGCGGAGCAGTTTTTGGAAGAACTTATGGCCATGCGCGATTGGTTTTCACGACAATCCCCCCTCCAAAGGGCGCTCCAGCGAGGCATGGCGGAGGGCGGCGATCTATCGGATGAGATACGCGGGCTTGATGATTACAGGCTCAAGTCGAAAGCGGATGCTGAGGCAGTCTGCGACCTCCTGGAAAATTTTTCCTCTCAGAAACTCACTGAGGAAAATGGATCCGCGCTGCATGCGCTCATCGGCCTCTTTCAAGACGTCGAAGACCGAGACTGCCCGGCCTGCGAGGTAATGGCGGAAACGGGAATTCCGCTGTTGGCCAAGATCGTCAACAGCGCGCTCCAGGAAGATCAGGGTGAGGACGAACACCCGGACCATGAAGACCTGATACTCTTCGCGCTCAAGATGATGGCCATGTATGGAACATCGGAAGGCACGGACGGGGTCATTAGCGCGGCGCGAAAACCGCTGAACCCCGATGGTTACATGTGGAGCGTGATTCTCGGCCAATATACGAAAGGCCATCCCCAAGCCGAACAACTCTTTGAGTCGCTTCGTAATCCCCTGCCGACGGGCTTCCTCGCCATGTCGTTGCTTGATGCGGCGAACGCTGCCAAGATCGACGGCGCGGATTTTCCTCATCCCTTCGACTCGCCCGGCGGACAGAAGCAATTAGAAAACTGGCTCACCGACCCAGACGAAGAACATTTCAGCTATGCCATCAGCACGGTGGCTTCGCTTCCCTTTATTAGCTCGCCTGAACGGGATGCCCTCCTGGCAATTGCGTTTGACCATCCTTCGGCGGACGTACAGGTGGAAGCCGCCTGGGCCTCCGCAAAACTCGGCGGTGAAGCGGGCATCAAGTGGCTCGCACGCTCCTGCTGCGACGTCAACTTATCCGACAAGGCGAAGCGCTATCTCCAGGAACTCGGGCGCGACGACGCGATTCCCGCAGAAGCTAACGACCCTGACTTTCAAGCCAAAGCCGAATTCGCCCAGTGGCTCGCCCACCCCAATGAACTCGGCAGATCGCCGGATGAATTAGAAATCGTCGACCATCGCGAGTTAGCCTGGCCGCCAGATCGCCAAGTCAAACCATTTTGGCTGATTCGCTATGTCCTGCGCGATAAAACAGGCTTAGAAAAGGATGACGTCGATTGCGGTCTTGTAGGCAGCATGACGTGGTGTTTCTTCAGCCGCAACATGAACCAAAGACCACCGGAAGACGCCTATGCAATCCATAGCTATTGGGAAATGCAGCACATTGAGGTTGTTTCTGAAACAGAGGTACCCGACTCGTCTGAATACGAGGCACTCCTTGGTCAGTGGCGTGGCGAACCGCTCGAATCGGCGATCATCACGCACGTTTGCGAAACGACATTGCCCCTGGAGAAACCTGGCCGAGTTACGGCCGTGGCCTCAGCAAAGCGCAATGGGCAAGAAGGTTGGGTGGTGCTCGATGGCGATCGAAGCGCGTGGTATCCCAAAGACGAGCAACCGGAGGAAACCAGCAATCAGGTCGTCCTCAGTCTCCACGTCGGCAGGCGTTTACTCCGCTTTGTTAATCAGCCCGACCGAAAAAAGTATCTGCAATCGCCGCAGCCTCGCCAGAACGCTTCGGTGTTTGTTGCAGCGTATGAAAAACGGATTGCCGAAATTCCCACGTTGCCACCCGACAGCCAGGCAAAGCAATTGGAATCCTGGGAAATGCTGTCACAAAAATTTGAGGCCTATGTCGACGCGCTCGTCGAAGGTCGAGGCATCGAGAAACCGAGTGCAGTCATTGACGCCTACGACCGCTTCCTGCAATTGGCAAAACAGACGGACAAGTCAATTCGTAAGAAAGCCTATGGAACTCACACTGTCTTGGGTGAACATTTCGAGAAGCAGGTGGAGGCGCTCCTGCATTGCGGCCGAAACGAAGAAGTCCTAGCGCTCATCGAGATATTTCAGCCGCATTGGAAAAACAATCTGGGATATGGCAGATTCGGAACCGCAGCATTCAACGCCGGGCGCAAAGATATCGCCGAGCCTCATCTACTCAAACTCAAAGAAGGCCTGAATGAGCAATGCGGGTCAAAAGAAATGGCGTTGCTCGCCGACATCTGGAACGACCAAGGCAAATCGAGCGACGCGCGCAACTTACTAGTCGAGTGGATGCGAATCAATCTGAAGAAAATCGCGAAGGCCAAGTACGCCTGCGACAAAGAGATTCACGCGATAGATTACCGCCTGCACTATGCGACCTACCTACGCCTCTTTCCCGATAGCGCGAGCGAACTAGCAGAACAAGGCATCCCAGAAAACCCACTCTAGCGCAGTTCGTTTCCTTATTCCTCGCCGCCCGACCACTCTACCCGACATGCGAACCATCGCCGATGCGACGTCGAGCCTGTTAATCCCCATGGTGATCGCTTGCTGGGTCTGGATGCAACGAAAGACCGCAAATCGACGTCGCCTTATTAGTGAGCAATAACTTACAAATAACTTACAATAAACGCGCCTGCACCTGCAATTGCGCCCGAAATCGGCCAGCGAGCCAGTTGCTTTTCGAGTTGGTTTCCGCCGCCCCGAAACCAACTCAAACCAACTCCGTGAGCGCGAAAGCAACAAAATCCAACATCCAACTGCCAAAGAGGCAGAGTGACAAGAAGCACAGTGACAAGAAGCACAGTGCAAGCCTCGATAGACTGTCCGTCGCCACCAACCGCCACCGCCGCCATCGTCACCGAGCGCGCGCCACCGTCGCCACCCCGCCACCAACAAAAACAAGCCCTTTTTCACCCTCGCAACTCGCCAGTTCCCCCGTTGGAGAAAACGAAGTCCTCCGTGAAGATGGGCAGGCGCCCTCCGGTCCAAGTAAAATTGTCCCACCCCGCCTACGAAGCAACAAATGTCCGACCGCTCCGTCATCGTCGTCGTGCTAGATCGCTGGGGCGCGGGGCAGGCGTCTGCCCTGGGGGCGACCATGCTCGATATGCCGGCGGTCAATCGGCTCGCCGCGTCGGCGCTGACGGCGAATTTTTGTTTCACCGACTCGCCTGATCTGGAGCGGGTCTACCGGTCCTATTGGAGCGGCCGCCACGCCGCCGACGGGCGCGAGTGTGACGTCGCCGAACATTGGGCCATGCAGGCGGAAGCCTCGACGTTGCTCGTGACCGATGAGCCACTCGTACGCGATCATCCACTCGCCCGGCACTTCGAGGAAAAGATTCTCTTGCCGCCCAGCACCGCGGAACATGCGGCGGAAGAAGTCGCCGAAACGCATCTGGCCCGCCTGCTCTTCGCGGCCGGCGAGGCGATTTTGAATTTGCAGGGACCGAGCGTTACTTGGATTCACGCACAAGCGATGGAAGCCCCGTGGGAGGCGCCGCTCGAACTGCGGCGTTCGCTGGCCGATGAACAAGACCCCGAGACGCCCGAGTTCGTGGTCCCGCCATCGCGGCTGATGGATGAGCAAAAAGACTACGACGCGATCCTAGGAATTGCACAGGCGTACGGCGGACAAGTGCTCGCGCTCGACGAACTGCTCGGCGGACTCATTGAAGTGCTCGACCAGCGCCCGGCGGAGATCGTGGAAAACACGCTGCTGATCGTCACCGCGCCGCGCGGTTTCCCGCTCGCCGAACATGGCGTCATCGGCGGCGCCGACACGCGACTCTATTCCGAGCTGCTCCATGTGCCGCTATTCGTCCGCCTAGGCCGCGGGCGCTTCGGCGAGGCCGGCGCACTGCAACGAACCTCCGCCTTCATTCAACCGCCCGACATCGCCGCCACAATCAGCCACTGGCTCAGCGGCGCCGAGGTACAAGGCTGGGGCCGCAGCCTGATCCCGCTAGCAACGTATCCCGATCCGTCCTCCCTCGCCCCGCGCGGCTGGCGTTCCGCGCTGTCGACGTTCACCGATAAGCATGGAACCGCTCAGGCTTACTTCACAACACCCGGGTGGTCGCTGCGAAGTTCAAAATCGCCCGAGCAAGACGAACCGCAGCTAGCACTCTTCGCGAAACCCGATGATCGCTGGGAAGTAAACGAAATCGGCTCGCGGGCCGTGAGCGCGCGAACATTGATGTTCGAAAAATCACAGGAAATACGCGGCGCCGTGGAAGTCGGCGACCGAAGTTTGCTGGCGGATCTGCCCGATTTACTATTACGCCCGACACGATAGTAGTGGATGCTAGCGGGGCGTGTTTGGCCAAACAGAATCGCGCGGGTATTTCGCTAGAACGATTTGCCCTACCTTCCTATACTCTGCGCTCGTCCGGCGCTCGCCGGTCGCTCTATTTTCAGGCAGGACGCCATTTGCATGGTCGGACAAGGAAGTCCGCGAAGCGATAGGGGTGCGAACCGCGCATGGGGTGCATGCTGCGCGCCCTCGGCGTTTTGGTGCGGCGTTCTGTTGGCTGCGATTGTTTGGCTTGTGCTTCCCGCCATCTCCTTTGCTCAAACTTCCCGCCGGCCGGCTGCGATCCCGCTCGAACTTCGGCTGCGTGTGAAGTGGGGACAAGATGCGCCGAGTGCTTGGCGTGGTGCGATTGATGTTTCGAATGGCGAGATCGTGGAGATGCGTCATGTCGGCCCTTCCGCCGATGGCGCCGCGTCTTATCGACTACGCGATGGTCGGATTGACGTGCATGAGCTCTCACCGCGAAGTGTGAGCGAACTCGAGATTTTGGTTCAATCGACGCGCGATGCGAAACTAACGATCACGCTAGACGATGGATCGGATGCCGGCGCGAGTCGCGAGGCGGCGATTCCACTGGCAACGCTAATCGCAAAGCCCTTGAAGACAGACGCAACCGAGGAGGGGCCCTGGCTCGCGGTCTCGCGCTCACCGACAGATGTGTTGCGTATCAAGTTCGAAAATGGCCGCAGGATTTATTCGGTCGGCGAATCGGCGGTCGTGGAGATCGAGCCGCATGAGCTTTTGCCGGAGGGTGCAGGCGTCGCCTTGCCGTTGCAATTGCGGGCCGATCTACGACTAGTTCGCTCGGGAACACAAGAAGAGGTTTGGTATGAGCGGCGCGAAATCGAAAGTGATGCGCAGGGAAAATTGCCGCTGATCTCGGGCGTCGATGTACCGCTGCCGCGGGAAGAAGGAGCATACGAATTTGTTATCCGACTGGAAAATCGCAAATTTCTTGGCAGCGGCTTCAATCCGATTGAGCATCGCCAGTCACTGATCGTGCTCGCGGCTTCCGCGCCGAATAAAGCGGAGGCGCCTTGGCGGGCGGTGATGGAGATTGATCCGACCGTTCGCTCCTGGTGGGACACGCTGAAAGTTCTTCCGCAGATCAAGGTTCCCGGATTGAGTGCGCCTGCAACACCGCTTGCCAGTGTGAAGACGGGCGTGATCTCGCGCGATGGCCGCAAATGGGCCACGCTGCCCGCGAATGGCTGGCAGGCGATTCCGCTATCGACACAGGTGCTCGGCGAACCACACGTCGTGCAAATCGAATTGCCGCGCGATGGAGCGACCACCCCGCATCTTTTGCTTTTAGAACAGCATGCCGATGGCCGAGTCGTGAGCGTCGGGCTTGATGCGAGTGGGATTATCCCGCGAGCCGCGACTGCAGACAAAATGCCCCTTCCACGGCCGGAGACGCGCGTTCATGGTTTGGTTTATTGGCCCACTTCGCCGACGGCATGGCTGGTGGTGGCGAGTCCCACCGATGGCGCGAGCGCGGAGTCCCATTTTGGCTCGGTGAAACTTTTTGCCGGTCCGAGTCAGCTTGCGCCGGCGAGCGCACTGCCGCGTCCTGATCGGGGACGGGTTTTGGCGCTCGAACTGCCAGGCGATCGCTGGCGACAACTCTTAGGCGGTGATTCCGGAGGTGCGGCAGGTTCGGCTGAAGCCAGTTATCAGACTGCGCTGCGACTGGTCTCTTATCTTCGCGCGAAGGGTTACAACGCTTGCCGATTGGCGGTCGCCGCCAATGGAAAATCGCTTTATCCGAGCTCGCATTTTGATGGTCCGAGTGACGATGGAACCGAGCTCGACGCCGCCGAGTTGCTGCTATGTGTGCTCGCGAGAGAGCGGTTGTGGTTTACTGCGGAGTTCGCTTTCAATGCGCCGCTGGCGGAACTCGAAGCATTTCGCGGTGATCAGGATGAGATTATTCCAGGAACGGATTTGATTACTGAATCCGGCGCCGCCGTTCGTCAAACGGGACTTGCTCCGGGCGGCGTTGGGCCGATTTACAATCCGCTCGATTCACAAGTGCAGTCTGCGATTCGCGCGCCGATCGAGGATTTTCTAGATCGCTACGGCCACTATGAGAGTTTCGGCGGAGTGGTGATGCGGTTGACGCCTGACTGCTATTCGCGGCTGCCAAATGAGAAGTGGGGTAAAGATGCCCCGACGCTTCTTGAGTTTGCTAATCGCGTCGAGCAAAGTGGGAGCGGAGCGAAGTCGCGGCCCAATCGACAGGCAACATTCGTTCAGACCGATCAGCGCGACGCTTGGCTCTTCTGGCGGGCCAAACAGCTGGCCGGCTTTTATCAATCGATCCAAGACCTCGTTATGCGTGCTCGGCCCGAGGCGCGTCTGTATTTGCCACTGGGCGGGCTACTCGAAGGCGACTCCGCACAGCAGCTCATTCGCACTTCAATTTTCTCTCGCTCGAAACTTCGCGACCCGTTTCGAGATCTTTGGCTCACTGCCGGGATCGCGCCTGATTCTTGGAAAGAACTGGGGGAAACGGTTTTTTTGCGTCCGACGCATGTTGCCAATGAAGCGGCGCCGCTCTCCAAACTTTACTCGGCTGCGGAGAATTCCGCTGAGTGGCGGCAGTTCGAGGAGTCTTTTGAGCGCAGCGGCTCAGCGGCGCAAGTGCATGAAGTGAATGTGACGCTGATCGAGTTTGCGCAGCGCGGGCCTTTTCGGGGTCGATCCTCCGATTCATTTTTGGCTCAGCCGTTGCCGCCGGCGACCGCATCGACTTCGCTGATCGAGGGGATCGCGGCGAACGATCCTTTTGCGTTTACGCTTGATAGTTTTTCAAGCTTCGAAAGCAGCGAGTCGGCGAGTTCCGAGTGGGTTGATATCTTTCGCCGGCTGCCGATTGTGATGATGGAGCCAGTTACTCCACGGGCAGCAGCTGATGCCAAGCCGATTCCCAATACCCCGATCGTCATTCGACAGGCGACGATTTCCAGTCGCACTTGGTTTTATGCGGTAAATCCGTGTCCTTTCCCCGTTACGATCACAGTCGATTTTCAAGCGCCGCCTGGGGCCAAGCTTGAATCGCTCAGCGCGAAAAAACTTCCGCCACTTCAGCCGATAGGTCAAGCAATTTCTTGGTCTTATACGCTCGCGCCACAAGAAATTGTCGGCGGGGCGATCAACTCCCCCAAGTCAAAGCTGCTTTCGTATAGCGCTGCGGTAGATCGCGGGGTTGTGGTGCAATTGAACCAGGACTTAGGGCAGCTTCGAAAGCGACTCATGCAGGCGACGCAAGCAAGTCACCGCAAATATGATGTGCTTTCCAATCCCGAATTTGACGGCGAGCCGGGCGCGACCGCCAACGGCGAAGAGTTTGGATGGGAAGTGATCGCTGGCGATCCCGGTTCGGCGGTCGTGACTCTCGACAAGATGGCGTTGCCTGACAATTGCCTGCGAATCACCAACCAAGGCGGAATAGTTTCACTGCGCAGCGAGCCGATTCCTGCACCCAAGAGTCAGCGGCTTGTCTTTTCGGTACACTTGCGAACCGAGCCGGGCCAACGTCCTCCGGAAGTCAAGCTCGTCATTGATGGCGAGGAAAATGGCGTTCGAGTGCGCCGGGCGACGGTCATCAAGCCTCGTGTCATCAACGAGCAGTGGCGTGAGATTCCTCACAAGCTTGACTACTTACCTAACCTGCAAAATCTTCGGGTCGGCGTCGAGGTTTGCTCGCCGGGAGTCGTTTATATTGATCACGCCAAATTGAGCGATTTCTTTTGCGAAGATGATGCACAGCAATTGGTGCTGAATGAACTCGCCGTCGCGGTCCATTCGCTAGAACAGGGCCGCATCACGCAGGCGCAGCGCATCCTCAATGGGTACTTGCCTAATTATCTCAGCACGCAAATCGATTCGCCTGCCCAGAGGGGCGTCGAACAAATGGCTAAGCAGCCCAAAGACGCCAAACCGCCAGCGCAAGATCGCTCGTTCCAAGATCGAGTGAAAGAGATGATACCGCTGCCCAAGAGCATGACTCAGCGGCGGTAATAGCTTACGGCGCCCCGTCCCCGGCGTTCCCTTCGCGCGATAAACTACTCCTCTCAGCTCCGCGATTCCTCTCGCTTCCAGGGATGGCCCCGATGCTCCTAGCGCCGCCGCGCCCTTTTGTCCATCTGCATTGCCACAGCCATTACAGCTTGCTCGATGGCGCCAGTTCGATTTCGAAACTCGTCACGCGCGCGAAGCAGCATGGGATGAACGCGCTGGCGCTCACCGATCACGGCAATCTGCATGGAGCGCTCGAGTTCTATAAGAAGGCCAAAGATGGCGGCATTAATCCGATCATCGGCTACGAAGCCTACATCGCGCCGGGCAGTCGATTTGAACGCGATGCCTCCAGCAGCAAGGAATCGGCCTATCACTTAACACTACTCGCGCAGAATCGCACTGGCTTCAAAAATCTCATCAAAATGGCCTCGGCGGCTTATCTCGAAGGTTTTTACTTCAAGCCACGCATCGACAAGGAACTGCTCGAGCGGCACAGCGAAGGAATCATCTGTCTTTCTGGCTGTGTTTCTAGTGAGTTTTCTCGCAACGTTCTTCGCGGAAACGGCGCCGATAAGTCGGATCTTCAGCCTGGCATCGAAACGGCGCAGTGGTTTCACAAGTTGTTCGGCGACCGCTATTTCATCGAGGTCATGAACAACGGCCTCGATATTCAGCGCTGGCAACTCGAAGCGGCCGTCGAAGTCGCCAAGAAGCTCGGTCTTCCGGTCGTGACTACGAGCGATGCACATTACGTCGATCGCGGCGACGCTGAAGCTCAAGACATCATGCTCTGCATCAACACTGGCAAATTCCGTACTGATACCAATCGCATGAAGATGGAGGGAAGTGAGTTTTACCTCCGCGCTCCAGAAGAGATGTACGCGGCGTTCCCCGGCATGGAAGACGCCGTCGCCCGTTCGCAAGAGATCGCCGATAGCGTCAGCATCGACCTCGAACTTGGCAAGCGACATTTTCCGAGCTTCGAGATTCCCGCCAGCCACACGGCGGACAGTTATTTGCGCGAGCTCTGCATCAAAGGACTGAAGGAGCGTTACGAAGGCAATGAGGAGATGCTCAAGAATGGCGAGCTTGCGCAAGTCGTCATGGATCGGCTCGATCGCGAACTCAATGTCATCAGCAAACTTGGTTTCCCCAATTACTTCCTGATCGTGTGGGATTTTGTTCGCTATGCCCGTGAACAAAATGTGCCCGCTACCGCGCGCGGTTCCGGCGTCGGCGCGATCGTCGCCTTCGCGCTCTACATGAGCCACGTTTGCCCGATCAAATATGACCTGCTGTTCGAACGCTTCCTCGATCTGAATCGCAAGGAAGCGCCTGATATCGATATCGATTTCTGCAAAGATCGCCGCGTCGACATCATTCGCTACGTCAAAGACAAATATGGTGAATCGAACGTCGCCCAGATCGGCACCTTTGGAACACTCGCCGCTCGCGCCGCCATTAAAGACGTCGGCCGTGCGCTAGGCATGCCGATCGATCGAGTGAACGCGGTCACATCGCTCGTTCCCGAAGAACTGCACATCTCGCTCGAGAAGGCGATTCAAACGAGCGAAGACCTTCGAAAGCTCTATGACGGTGACGGCGAAATCCGCGAGCTCCTAGACCTCGCAAAGAAAATCGAAGGCCTCGCCCGCAATCTTGGTACGCACGCCGCCGCCGTCGTGATCGCGGATAAGCCGCTCACGGAATATGTTCCGCTCTGCCGCGTCTCCGGCAAGAACGACACGATTACCCAATGGGCGATGGGCGATGTCGAAGCCGCCGGCTTGTTGAAAATGGACTTCCTCGGCCTGCGCAACTTGACGATTCTGGCCAAAGCGGTCGACCTGATCGAACAAACGACCGGGAAGCGAGTCGATCCTTACAAATTTCCGCTCGATGATAAACCGACTTTTGATCTCCTCTGTCGCGGCGAAACGAAAGGCATCTTTCAGCTTGAAAGTGGCGGCATTCGCGATCTGCTGCAGAAGATGAAGCCCGACCATTTTCGCGACATCATCGCGACGAATGCGCTCTATCGCCCTGGTCCGCTCGAAGGGGGCATGGTCGAAGACTACGTCGCCGTGAAGCATGGGCGCAAGAAGGCCGAATACAAGCATCCGATTTGCGAAGAGATCCTCGCCGAAACCAACGGCGTCATGGTCTATCAAGAGCAAGTGATGCTCATTCTCAATCGCCTCGGAGGCATCGAACTGGCCTCCGCTTATACGTGCATTAAGGCGATCAGTAAGAAAAAAGAAGACATCATCAACAAGAACAAGGAGCAGTTCATTGCCGGCTCGGTGGCCAATGGCATGTCCAAATCCGACGCCGAAGATTTTTTCAATCTGATCATTAAGTTCGCTGGTTACGGCTTCAATAAGAGCCATTCGACGGCCTACGCGCTCATCGCCTACATGACCGCGTACTTAAAACATCACTACCCCGTCGAGTTCATGGCCGCGCTCCTCTCGGGTGACATTCAAGGCCGCAACTTCAAAACCAAAGACGCGCTTGTCGAGCATATCGAAGACTCGCGGCGCATGAACATCGAAGTGACGTTCCCCAACGTGAACCTCTCCGATGTCGACTTCACCGTGAGCGAAGGCAAAATTCACTTCGGCCTCTCAGCGATCAAGGGCTGCGGCGGCTCCGCCGGCGAAGCGATTAGCAACGAACGCCGAAAACGTGGCCCCTTCAAAAACCTGTTTGATTTCTGCGAGCGGGTCGACTCCGTTCAATGCGGTCGCGCCGCGATCGAAACGCTCATCAAAGCCGGCGCATTTGACTGGACCGGCGGCAACCGCGCGCAACTCACATCCGCCCTCGAACGCGCCATGACCGCCGGAGCATCGGCTCTCTCTGATCGCAAACGCGGACAAAAATCATTCTTCTCGGAGGAAGGGGGCTCCGCCGAGGCGAAAGCGCCCGTTGCGCTTCCTAACATCGTCGAATGGGAAAACCGCGAACGATTGCGAAATGAAAAAGAGGTTCTCGGCTTTTATCTCAGCAGTCATCCACTCGCCGAACATGAAAGGCAACTGAGCGAACTCACAACGCATCGCAGTGATAGCCTCGGCAGCACGAAAGACCGCGCCGAAGTCGTGGTCGGCGGCATGATCTCCTCAATTAAACAGTCTTACGTCAAAAAACCGCGCCCCGGCTCGACCAATACCAAGTACGCCATGTTTGACTTGGAGGACACTGCCGGAAATCTTCGCTGCATTTGCTGGCCCGAGGATTTCGCAAAAATCGGCCACTTAATTGTTGACGAAGCGGTCGTCGTCATTCGTGGCATCGTCGACCGGCGCGGCGATGGGGAAGACTCTGTCATCAATTTGATTTGCAATGAGATGCACGAACTCTCCCAGATGCACGAAATGGCCACGACCGGGGTCATGGTGGCCGTCGACCTCACCAAACATGGAACCGACGTACTCCCTCGCGTTCGCGAAATCGTCCGCGGCTACGCAGGTGACAAGGAATTTCAGCTCTTGCTCTCCCTTGGGGAAGCTGGCGAAGTACGCCTAAAGTCAAGTCGCTTCAAGGTTTCCGTCAACGATGAACTCAAAAGCCGAATTGAGGATT
Source organism: Pirellulaceae bacterium (assembly GCA_046595915.1). Lineage (GTDB taxonomy): Bacteria > Planctomycetota > Planctomycetia > Pirellulales > Pirellulaceae > JBKJSI01. The sequence goes on along the minus strand of JBKJSI010000598.1, from coordinate 19,040 downwards.
TCCTCGGCCCCGGCGCGTTCCGGCGCATTACCGCCCCCCCAAAACCACCCGCGCCTCCCAAGAAGCCCGGCTTTTCCCGGCCCAGGCAATAACGCGCGCCCGCACCATTCGTGCGGTTATTCCAACAGTAAATGATAAAAACCGGGCAATTTGTTGCGACTTAAAATTGCCGTAATTACGATGGGTGGAGTCGGGAAGAGGACGGCCTGACGCGCATTTGTCGTAAACTATCGCCTTGAGTTAGTAAGTTAGGTCTACGTTTGGCTTTGGAACGGCTGAGCTAGGCTGGTGTTCGCGATAGATTCGCAAGTGCTCACGTCAAACCGGCGCCCATTCGGGTGAACTTGGAACAAAGGCACGGGGCTATCACGCTCCGCGTGGAGGATTAGGTGCATGTTGTCTAGCTGGACTTGCCTTAAGAAAGCCTCGTTGGCCCTGGCCATCGCGGTCGGTTTATTTTCTGCCACGAATGTGAACGCCCAGGGCGTCATCGGCGGCGGTCAGGCGGGCGGACAAGCCGGCGGCCTCGGCGGCGGTGCTGCGGGCGGCCTTGGCGGTGGTGCAGCGGGCGGAGCAGGCGGCATCGGCGGTAATACAGCCGGTGTCTACGTCAATCCCGATGGCGTTTTCCGCTTTCAAAAATCGGTCGAAAACAAGCAACTGATGCGGCAACGCGAGCAGGCTGCTCGAGGCATCCTCAATCCGGATGTCATGCGCAAAAGCCCGCTTCGCAAAGTCTCGCTACAGCGTTTGGAAGCGGTCGTCGCGGCGCTCCGCAAAGAAGGCAAAGAGCTTCCACCCGAGATTCGCTTCCTGGCGGGCCTCACTCGCATTTCGCATGTCTTCTATTTTCCAGAATCGCAAGACATCGTGATCGCGGGTCCAGCTGAAGGCTTCACAAATGATCTCGAAGGCAAGCCTGTTGGACTAGACACCGGCGCTTGTATTCTTGAACTCCAAGACTTAGTCGCCGCCCTGCGAGCCTACCCGCCCAGCGGTGACCGCACGCAAGTAATCTCTTGCTCTATCGATCCTACTAAGGAAGGCCTTGCTCGTCACAAGGCGGTTTCAGAAGAACTCTTACGAACAGGAGTGTTCTCCTCTGATCCGCAGTATTCCGCCGAACAACAACGGCAAGCGATGGGCATGCAAGTCGTCAGCGTCAAAGGCGTCTCGACCAAGTCTCACTTTGCTCAAGTGCTCGTCGAAGCTGATTACCGCATGAAGTTGATTGGAATCGGACTTGAAGTGCCGCCCGTCAAGATTTCTAGCTGGCCAGACCGAGTGGCGCCGGGCGCGAAAACCGCCATGCAACGCTGGTTCTTTACGCCGGACTACGATTGCATCAAGGTCACCGATGATGAGACCGCGATGGAACTCGTTGGGCAAGGCGTAAAGCTCATTACGGCAACTGAATTGGTTCAGGCCGATGGCAGCCGCGCGGCAACCAAAAACACCGATGGCGCAAGCAAGGGCTTCGTGTCGGAGTTCACCAAGAAGTATCCCGCACTCGCGGAACGATCGCCAATCTTTGCTCAACTCAAGAACGTGATCGACATGTCGATGGCGGCGGCTTTCATCCAGCAAGCCAACTACTATTCGAAGTCGGCTTGGGATCTGGGCGCCTTTGGCAACGAGAAGCTGGTGCCGATTGAGGTTTACAACGCTCCTTCGACGGTGGAGACGGCCGTTAATGTCGTTGTGAAGGGCTCGGCCACGATGACCCCGATTGGCGGCGGCGTCAATGTTCAGCCGCTCAAGGCTGTTTCCAAGGAGCGCATGCAAAAAGACACCGATGGCAAAGTTGAAGCCACGGCCAAGTCCGCCAACTCGGTTAAGGGCCTCGCCTCCGGTCAATGGTGGTGGGACTAGTGCTTCCGAAAGTAACGTAAAACTCCTCGCGGGGACGCCAAAACTGGCGTCCCCGCGTCGTTTCTTGGGTTCCAAACTTACACTCGTGTTGAGTGCGTCGGACTAACCGGCCCTTGCCTTCCGCGATACGATTAGGCATAGATCATTCAAACAGGAGCCAAAATGTCCAAATCGAGTCGTCGGCTGCATGACGAATATCGCCGACGACTTAACGACCGAATGCGCGCCGGTGACGAAGCCAAAGATTATGGCGAGGCGAAGCCTGGTGAGCCCAAAAAACGGGCCCGTTCCTTTTGGAACCTCTTTTGTGACTTTTTGCGAATCGCCAGAGGCCAACGCTGGCGCATCGGCTTTTCGCTGCTAACGCTGACGTTCGCGACAAGTTGTCGGCTCGTCCCGCCTGCCGCCACGAAGTTTGCCATTGATTGCGTGATTGGCTCGCAGCCCGTTCCAAAAGCCTGGGTAGCTGTCGGTCTTCCTACGGACCGATATGCAATCCTCTATACCCTCTGCGGCCTTGTCACCGCGTTTTCTGTTTTGGCGACCACGCTCCACGTCACCGGTCGCTGGCAAGCAACAAAAGCCGTTCAGCGTCTGCAAGTCGGTCTGCGCAAACGAGTCTTTGAACACACGCTTCGCTTGCCGCTCCATCGCGTTTATCAGCTGAAGTCCGGCGGCGCCGCGAGCCTTTTGCGCGAAGACGCCGGCGGCATCGCGGATCTCGTTTTCTCGATGCTCTACAACCCGTGGCAAGCGCTCATTCAATTGCTGGGAAGTCTGATCGTCCTCCTCTTCGTCGATTGGCGACTCCTCTTAGGCGGCTTGTTGCTCGCGCCTGCGATCTACCTGACTCACCGCACCTGGATTGCCCGTCTGCGGCCGATGCACCGCGACATTCGAGCTCAGCGACAGCACCTCGATTCGCAATCGACCGAGGCATTCGGCGGCATGCGCGTCGTTCGCACTTTTGGTCGACAGAAAAACGAATCCGCTCGGTTCGTTCGCGGCAGCCACTTGATGAGCCGCCAACAACTCGCCGCCTGGTGGTGGGCCCGCGTCATTGAAATTATTTGGGATCTTCTGATTCCGATGGCCTCGATCGGTCTGCTGCTTTACGGCGGCTATAGCGTGATGCAGGGCACGTTGACGCTTGGCGATCTGACGATGTTCCTCTTTTACTTGACGATGCTCCTCGGTCCGATGGCGACGCTCCTCGAAACCGCAACCGCACTGCAAAGCAATCTTGCGGGCCTCGAGCGCGTCCTCGATCTTTTCGCCGAATCACCCGAAATGGCGCCGACGCCCCACTCTCGCACTTTCCCCAAAGGCGGCCTCAATTCGGGCATCGTGCTGGAAAACGTCAGTTTTCAATACCCTGGCGCCAAGCAAGAGGTGCTGAAAAACATCAACTTCGATGTTCGCGCCGGTGAAACAATCGCCTTCGTGGGCCCCAGCGGCGCCGGCAAGACAACACTCTGCAACTTGATCGCTCGCTTCTATGATCCAACCTCCGGCGTGATCCGCGTCGATGGCATTGACCTTCGCGACTATGAAGTTGAAAGCTATCGACGCCTGCTTGGCATCGTCGAACAAGATGTCTTTCTGTTCGACGGCACAATCGGCGAGAACATTGCATACGGCCGCCGCCGAGCCGATCAATCCGAGATTGAACATGCCGCGAAACTTGCTCATGCGCATGATTTCATTTCCGGCTTCACCGATGGTTATGAAACCAAGATCGGTGAGCGAGGCGTCAAACTCAGCGGAGGTCAACGACAGCGATTAGCGTTAGCCAGAGCGATTCTGGCCAATCCGCAAATCCTCATTCTCGATGAGGCAACGAGTAACCTCGATAGCGAGAGCGAACGACTAATCCAGCAAAGCCTCGATCAATTCCTCCCCGGCCGCACGAATTTCGTCATTGCCCATCGTTTAAGCACCGTCATGAACGCCAGCCGGATCGTTGTCGTGGAGCAAGGTGAAATCCGCGACATTGGCCCGCACCATGAACTCCTCGAGCGCAGCGATCGCTATCGCCGCATGGTTGAACTCCAAACGGCAATGCAGGGAACGATTCTGGAGCCCTCCAGCTAACGCCAACTTTTTAGCAACGTCACTGCATCCACTTACGCTATAGGGACTTACGTATGCGACGTGAATTCCCGTTCGCTTTCCCCGCGCGCCGGGGGCCTCTATAATGTCGCCAACTCAATAGGGGATTTCCATTTTCATTCATCGCCAATTCCGTGTGACCGACAACTTGCCAATCGCCATGCCAAGACATCTCAACACCCTACTACATGCTTTCGCGATCATCCTCGCGCTACTTAGCCTTTCGCCAACGGTTCTGTTGGCCCAGGCAAAAGGAGATAGCGCGAAGCACGCCCCTAAAGCGCTGCTGATTCCGATCGAAATGCCCCTTCAGGGTAAAGACGACGAAAACGCTAAACAATGGCTCGAACAGGCCGTGGCTCGTTTCCCGGAAGACGCTAAAGATCGCCCCACGATTGTTCTTGAATTTCGAATCAAGAAAGAGAGTGAAGCTGGCCAAGGAACGTCCTTCGAACGCGCACTTTCTCTCTCGCGATTTCTCATCGGCGGCAAACTCAGCCGGGCCAAAGTCGTCGCCTATGTGCCTCAATCGCTCAAGGGCCATGCGATTTTGCCGGTGCTGGCTTGCGAACAAGTGATCCTCGCCCCCGGCGCAAGCCTTTCGGATGCTGGTATCGACGAGACGATGATGTCGCCAACGCTGATCGGCGGCTACCGCGAAATCGCCGATGCGCGTCGCACGTTTCCAGCCGCCGTCGCGGTCGGACTGCTCGACAAATCGACGACGGTAAGCCGAGTAGAAACGAGCAATGGTGTGAAGTATGCGCTCGCGGATGAGCTCAAAGTACTGCAAGACAAAGAGGCGGTTACCGCCATCAAGACTGTGCTCGAGGGCGAACAACGACGGCTTGAAGCACAAGAAATGCGTGTTCCATATGGATTCATTACGCATCTTGCCAGCAGCCGCGCAGAACTTGCCGCCGCTCTCGGTCTGACGCCCGAAGAGCTGGAAGAAGATCCTTCACTCGTCAAAGCTTGGAAAGCCGTGCGGCTGAAAATCGACGGTCCGCTCACGCAGCGTAATGTTCGCTGGATCCGCGATCAAATGGAGATGGCGATTCAAAAGCAAGACGCCAATTTCCTCTGCCTCGAAATTGATAGCGAAGGTGGTGATATTAACGCTGCCCAAATACTTGTCGACTTCCTCACCGACCTCAAGCCAGCGGAGGTTCGTACGGTTGCTTATGTCGTCAATGAGGCGCGTAGCGACGCAGCCCTAGTTGCGCTCGCCTGCGACCAAATCTTGATGACCCCGGGCGCAAATCTTGGCGGCGAAGCGACCAGTTACGACCAACAGCGCATTCAAGATGCCAAAGCGGCAATCAAGTCCGCCTTTGCCAAAAAAGGTCGCGATTGGTCGATCCCCCTCGCCATGGTCGACCAATCGCTCGATATTCGCAGCTACCAGTCAGGCGAGGCCTCTGGATCACGCTATTGGACTGACGAAGAGCACGCAGCGCAAGCCGAACGCGATGCATGGACGAAGGGGGAAGCGATCGACCTGCGCGAAGGTCTAAAACCCGAAATGGCGATCAAACTTGGCCTCGTCCGCGGCATTGCAGAGAAGATTACGGAAGTCGAGCAGGAATACAATCTTGGTGAACCAATGCCGCGATTGGACGCGGGTTGGGCTCACGAACTCGTTCAGCGTCTGGCTGACCCTCGCCTGGCTGGCGTACTCCTCTTCATTGCTTTTTTCGCCCTCTTTTTAGAAGCGATGACGCCCGGCATCGGCCTCCCGAGCATCGTTTCCGGACTCTGCTTCTTGCTCTTTTTCTGGAGCCAGTTTTTACATGGCACGGCGGGCTGGCTTGAGGTGCTGCTCTTCGTCGCCGGCGTCGCGTGCGTTTTTGTCGAGCTCTTCCTGATCCCTGGTTTTGGCGTGTTTGGCTTGGTTGGCATCTTGATGGTGATCTCTTCGATCATCCTTGCCAGCCAAACGTTTGTGATCCCCACCAACGCCTACCAGCTTCGACAACTTCCAACTTCGATCTACATGGTGACCGCCGCGCTAACCGGAACTGCCGTGTGTATATTTATGATGCGCAAGTACCTGCCCAATGCGCCGATGATCAAGCGCATGATGCTCCAAAAGGAAACGCCTGAAGTGCTCGTTCGCCGCCGTGAGCGCGAATCGTTCACCGTCTATGATTTTCTGGTCAATAAACGCGGCACGGTCATCACTCCGCTGACGCCCGCCGGTAAAGCCCGCTTCGGGGACGATTTGGTTGATGTCGTGAGTGCTGACGGCGACTATATCGAACGCCAAGCCGATGTCTTTGTCGTCGAAGTCCGCGGTAGCCGCGTTGCCGTCCGAAAAATCAGCTAAGAGTGCGTGTTAAACACGACATTCAGGAATTTCGGAATAATTCAGAAATTCACTATATCGTCACAAAGTTTTTTATACTGGAAAAATGCCGGCCACCAACGACCACCAACCACGAGAGACGGCCAGCACGGCCACCAACAACCAACTTTATCTCCAACTTTGGCGGAGCTCATCGAACCTAACGACCGCCGATCGGTCCTGAGGTGAGCCTAGGCAAACGGTTTTCCCTCGAGCTTCTCAAAGGCCTTCCGCAATTCATCCGTTACCGGAACCGGGTGCTGATTCTTGTAGTCAAAATAGACCAAGGTCGAAGTTCCATCCGCTCCGATCGCTTTGTCTGTCGTACTATAAATCGCGTGGTGCATTTCAATACTGGTGCGACCAATGCGGGTGACCTTAGCGCCAATGATCACGATATCGGGATAACGTATTTGTCGCCGGTAGTTGCAGGTGATCGAGGCCATGATCGGGCCGATATGGTTCCGCTCGATCATCAAGTTTCCGAGCAAGGAACTTTCCAAATACGCCACCCGAGCCGACTCGAACCATTTCAGATACATCACGCCGTTCACATGCCCAAACCCATCCTGATCGCCCCACTGGACAGGGATCGCAATCTGAATCGGGAAATCGGCGAGTTCCGAAGGGCGTTGAGTCGGTTCCATGAACGGCATTTCATGAAGGAGTAGTCGCGGCAAAGTCAACGTACGCTGAAGATTCTACGCCACGACGCGTATGCCAACCAAGGAGGGAAATTGGCTCGGGGCGCCGTTGAAAAGCCCGCATTGTTGGATGGCAATAGGTGACGTTACGATGTCGCCATGAAAATCACACGCATCTTTGCCCACCGCGTCGAACTCCCGCTTTGCGAAGGTTCTTACAAATGGTCAGGCGGCAAATCGGTCTCCATATTCGATAGCACCATCGTCGGCGTTGAAACCGATTCGGGCCTCGTCGGCTATGGCGAAGTCTGCCCGCTTGGGCCGTTCTATTTGCCTGCCTATGCCGACGGCGTGCGAGCTGGACTGAAAGAGCTCGCTCCCCACCTGCTCGGTTATGACCCTCGCGAGCTATCGAAGCTCAACGTCCGCATGGACGCCGCGCTCAAGGGCCATCCTTACGTCAAATCGGGCATCGATATCGCCTGCTGGGACATCCTGGGCCAAGCGACCGGCCTGCCCGTTTGCCTACTGATGGGGGGACGCTTTGGCGATCGCGTGCGACTCTATCGCGCGATTTCGCAAGAGGCGCCGGAGGAGATGGCGCGCAAAGTCGCCGGCTATCGCGCCGAAGGCTACACCCGATTCCAGCTCAAAGTCGGCGGCGACCCTGATACCGATATCGAGCGCATCATCGCGGTTCGCGCCATGCTCTCCCCCTCGGACCGACTCGTCGCCGACGCGAACACCGGCTGGACCCAGCATGAGGCGGTGCGAGTCGTTCGCGCTGTCCGCAATGTCGACGTCTATATCGAGCAGCCCTGCCTTACGTACGAAGAATGCCTCGCGGTGCGCCGTTTAACCGATCATCCCTTCGTGCTCGATGAAAATATCGACAGCCTCGAAATGCTCCTGCGTGGCAAGGCCGACCTCGCGATGGATGTGGTCAACCTGAAAATCAGCAAGCTCGGCGGCCTTACCAAAACCAAACAGGCACGAGACCTCTGCGCGTCGATGGGGATTGCCATGACGCTCGAAGACAGCTGGGGCGGCGATATCACGACCGCCGCGATCGCCCATCTAGCCCACAGCACGCCTGAAGAAATGCGATTCACAAGCACCGACTTCAATAGCTACGTCACGGTCAGCACGGCGGAGGGCGCCCCGCGCCGAATTGCCGGATTTATGGAGGCAAGCAGCGCCCCAGGGCTGGGTATTCGACCTAAGATGGAAGTGCTGGGGCGCAGAGTGGTCGACGTGCTTTAAGGGCAAGCGCCGGCAAGCTCCAGATATGGATAGCGGCGGTTTTCTCGCATCTCAGCGGTTTACAAATAAGCTATGTCTACCGAATCGTCGACAAATGAAATCTCCTTGGCGACGGCGGTGGATGAACTTTCGCTCGGCGAGGAGCAGAAACGCGAAGCTGCATATCGCGAGATGATCAAACAGCGTTGGGGTCTGCGGCCACTGCTGCTCTTTCTTGCGACTTGCTTCTCACTCTTTTTTGTTGGCTTGGTCGGTTGGGATACTGACATCGCGGTCGACGTGTTGAGCGGCGACGGAGCCTTGTTCTTCTGGCTGCTCCAGCGTTTTTGGATCGACGGCGTGCTCTACATGCTCGCCACAGTCGCCATCCTCGGCTCTCATGAAATGGGCCATTTCATCGCTGCCGCCCGCTATCGCATTTACACGACATTGCCGCTATTTATCCCCATGCCCATGCCGCCTCTGGGAACCTTTGGCGCGGTAATCGCCATGGAACATGGCGCCGCCGACCGCAAGCAGATTTTTGATGTCGGACTCGCCGGACCGATCGCAGGTCTTATCGTCGCGTTTCCCATTCTCTGTATCGGCGCCGCACAGCTCGATTTCAACGCGCCGGTGACCGAGGGCTGGAGCTTTGGTTTTCCACTAGTAGTAAAGGCTTTACTCGCCGTCGTCCAGCCAACCGGCTATACCGGCGCACAGGAAACGATCGCCGCCTCACAGCTCAATCCCCTCTTTATGGCCGGGCTTATTGGCTTGGTCGTGACCGGCCTCAACATGATGCCCGTCAGCCAACTCGACGGCGGCCATGTGATCTACGCTCTCTTCGAAAAACGCTCTTGGTGGATAGCCCGAGCGTTTATTTGCCTGGCTGTAACGCATCAAGCGTTCACGATCAGCAAATGGGGAGTGATGCTCTTTTTCGTCATCCTCATGGGCGTCGATCATCCACCCACTAGCGACGATTCGCGACCTCTCGGCTGGTTCCGCTGGTGCCTCGGTTTAGTTTGCCTCTCAATCCCAGTGCTCTGCTTCGCGCCGAATTCCTTGATTCTACCAACGCTTCGGTAGTAGTAATTTCCGCACTAAGGTGCCGCCTTAGGGCATGCCCGATCTCCATTTCACGCCGTTTCTCCTCTTGGCGTCCATTTGCGGTGACTCGTTGTGCAGCGCAGAACCGTTAGTGCGTACGCAACCGAGGATTTCTTACTCCTTTTTTTGACAACGCCCAGAAAAAAGCTATTTGTTCAATTGAGGATCGTTTCGGCTCAGTCGAACGGCAAAACTCGTGAGACACTTGCGACACCTTTGTTTCGACTAATCAGCAGCGGCTGACCCGTGAACCCAAAACGCAACATGATGCGGCATCAATGTGTTCGAAAAACAGGGGCAAACTCCATGAAGAGGCAATTCGTCATCGGTTCGGTGCTGGGGTCGTTCGCACTACTCTTCAGCTCAGCGCTGATGGCTGGCGACCCAGCCTCGGTGCAGTCCACCTATCGACCGAGCGGACTTTCGCTCTGGTCGAACACATTGGGTCTAGTGCAAAAAAAGAAGTCTGACACTGCCGCAACTACCTTCTTCAACAATGACATGCCGGCTTTCCTGGACATGCTCGAAGATAACTTGGGTGAAAGCTCCGCTTTAGGACAAGTTGAAAACCGCAGTCTCGCACCCGAAAAACTCTTTTTCTACTGCGAATACACCCCGCGAATCTATTTCCTGGGTGAAGGAGCAGGCTATACCAACGGCCTCGGCGCCGTTATCTGCCCTGCCAAACCCGACACCGGAACCGTCCCAACAGGAAACAAGTTCCTGATCATTCCTAACTCTCAGTCTAGCCAAGGCCTTGGAGGCTCTGGAAGTGGAACGCGATCGCAAAGTGAACCTTTGCTCGTCGGTGACTTTGTTGATTTGCCGACCATCAAGCGCGGTGAACAGCTCGAATTATTCCTGATCGCCAATATGAATAGCAGCGCGCAGCCCGAAGCGACCTATTACAACGAAAAGGCGATCAACGTCGACCGATTGCAGCATATGGTTGCGTTCTTTCCACAAAACAGCCGCTATATCCTTCTCGGTTTTGAAGACATCAAAGGTGGTGGTGACCTCGACTACAACGATCTAGTGTTCGCGATTGATGTCGGATCTTGCAACGCCCTCATGTGGCAAAACCCGAACGGTTTGCCCAAGTAATGGGAGTGCGCTGGTAGTCGAGGAAGTCAGTCAACGTCAATGCCCGAGTGAGTTTCAAAATGTGCCTGTCCGCTAAAACACGACGCAGGAAAGTAGCTCGCCAAGTATGCCGTACGGCAGCTCGGCGAGGCGTCGTTACGACGGAACTTGCAATTTGCCTGCCCGTTTTGCTGACCTTTGCGTTCGGCATGATGGAGCTTTGCAGCATCTTGCATGTCCGTCAGCGAATGGTCACGGCCTGCTATGACACCGTGCGATTGGCCACTCGGCCAACGACTCATCGCTCTCGAGCCGCCACCGCCGACGAAGCGCTAACCCGATGCCGAGCTACGTTAACAAATCTGGGAGTGAAAGGGGCTACCGTCTCCCTCTCTCCCTCCGACTTATCAAACGCCAGTCCCGGAACGATCGTGACCGTTACGGTCACGGCCCCCCTTTCTCAAAACAGTGTGACGAGTTGGGTCGTAAGCAGCAGTTCCAACTTCACGACCCAGTCGACCATGGTGTTTGAGTAACCCAGTTCCAAAAACTTTCCCCAAGCCCCAGCCTGCCGCATTCGTCTTCATCAGGAGAGGCGTCATGAAAACTCGCCGACCATCGCTAACTCGACTTTCGCGCCGCCCCCGGCGCCGCGGAACGGTGCTCGTGCTCGTGGCGTTCCTGATGATCGTCTTGGCGGGCCTGGCCGCATTTTCGATCAATGTGGTCTTCATGGAGACCACCCGGACGGAGCTTCGCGCCGCTTGCGACGCTGCGTCAAAAGCGGCTGTCGTAAACTTAGGATCAACTCAGAGCGAGACTTCGGCACGATCATTCGCCCAGAATATCGCCGCTCGTAATTCAGTTGCTGGCCAGCCGCTCGCGCTAACCTCGAGCCAAGTCATCTTTGGCAACGCAGCCCGGGATACATCCGGTAAATTTATCTTCACGCCCGGCGCCTTGCCGCTCAACAGCGCCCGCGTGAATGCCGACGTTCAAGTGAATATGCTCATTCGCGGCCTGCTTACCACGAGCGGCTTCCGCCCGACAATGACTTCAACCGCTGCCCGCGTCGATCACGATATCTGCCTCGTCCTCGATCGCTCAGCCTCGATGGCCTTTGATCTCAGCGACAAGGAATTTCAATATCCTTCCGACCGCACCAGCGGCACGACGTTTCAAAACTACTTCTTGCCGCCCAGCCCAACGGGAAGCCGCTGGAAGTCGCTCTCGGACGCAGTGGGTGTCTTTGTGACCACGCTGCAAACCCGTCAGCTTGACGCTCAGGTTTCTGTCGTCACCTATTCAGAGGCTTTCTCCTTTGGCGAATATACTTGCACGCAGGCCAGCAAGGATGTCAGCCTGACCAAGAACTACACTCTCGTCACCAACTGCATGACGAATTGGGGAAAGGAAGAGTTGCTTGGCGACACCAATATCGAAGCTGGCCTAACGCTCGGGCGCTCGACTTTAACGGGAACCGGGTCGCGAAAAACCGCTCAGCGAACGCTTATTCTCCTGACCGACGGCGTCCCGACGGCTGGCAACACCGACCTCGGCGCCCAGGCACTCGCCGCCCGGACTACCGATCGCATTATTACCCACACGATCGCATTTGGCGGACAGGCGAGCGTAACGGCGAACAAGAATCGTTTGCAAGCCGCGGCCGACAACGGCAATGGCAAATTTTATCTCGCGCCATCCTCCTCGGAACTGACTACCACTTTCCGCGCGATCGCCGAAGGCCTTCCCGCAGTATTAATCGACTAACGCGCCAATCTCAACACACACTGCCCCGCGAACTTTTTCGTGGGGCTTTTTTCTAACGAGCCCACGAACATGAAGATTGCAACACGCCGAAAGCTGCGACGCGGCGCCTCCGCCATTGAGTTCGCTTTTTGCGCGCCAATTTTGTTTGTCATCGTCATGGCGATCATCGAGTTTTCGCGCATCTATCAGTTGCAGCAAACCTCCCGTCAAGCGGCTTACGAAACCGCCCGCGCGGCGATCTCTCCCGGCGCGACCGCCACTGCCGCAACGACTCAAGGCCAAAACCTGCTTCGCGCGATTGGCGTGAGCAACGGAACCGTCGCACTTACGCCAAGTACGATCACACCTACCACGATGTCCGTGACAGCTACAGTGACCGTTAATCCACTCAGCAACAGCTGGTTTCTAAAATTCTTCGCCAATGCCCAGCCGTTTGTGACGTCCGCAACTCTCGATCACGAAAACGCATCGCTGCCTGACCCCAATCCGTAGCACATACACCTGCACGATCCTTGCGGCAATTTACGTATCGCGTGATAATCCGACCAGTACGACCCTCTTTTCGTAACTGGATCTCGGGATGGCGAAGAAAACGATTGGTTTAGCTTCAGGCGCATGGTCAGTCGAAGACCACGGCGAAGGGCGAGTTGTGCTGCTCGTTCACGGCTTTCCACTCGATCACAGTATGTGGCGGCGCCAAATTGAATCCCTATCGCGACACTATCGCGTCATCGCTCCCGACTTAATCGGATTCGGACAAAGTGGCGCTGTCGAAAGTTTTTCGATGGCCACTTTGGCCGATGGACTCGCCTCACTTTTAGACGAACTTGGAGTTCACGAAAAAATCTGCTTCTGCGGCCTCTCGATGGGCGGCTATGTGGGTTGGGAATTCTGGGCTCGTCATGCTGGGCGCCTCGACCGGCTTATTGCTAGCGATACCCGCGCCTTGCCTGACTCAGCAGAGGCCGCTGAGGGAAGAAAGAAACTTGCCGAAAAAGTGCGAGCCGAAGGTTCCGCACCCGTAGTCGACGCCATGCTGCCCAAGCTATTTGGCCCTCATGCCGAGACAAAAATTGGCGCCGATGTCAAAGCGACCAAAGCGATCATGAGCGGTACGCGGCCTGAAACACTCATCGCGGCGCTCATGGCAATGGCGGCCCGTCGAGACTTTTCAGCGGAACTCCCCAATATGAATGTTCCCTCCCTGATCATTTGCGGTGAAAACGATGCAATCGTTCCTGTAAAGGAAATGCGCGAAATCGCAGCCGCAATGCCCAATGCAAGGTTCGCTCAAATCGATGGAGTAGGCCACATGGCGCCGCTGGAAGCGCCACTTGCATTTGACGTTCTTGTCAATGAATTCCTTAGTTAGACGAGAGCTTGTTTTTGCCTGTCTTGCGCAACGGCGCTTGATTCGGTTAGAAATCACTTCGCTATTGAAGAGCTGGCAAAAACGGACTCGATCTCTTTCCTGACTTCCATATCGGTTTCTTCGCTCAAGCGAAGTCGAAGCAATTCATCAAATCGACTGTCGAGATGCCGTCCCATCGCCCAAGCCGATGCGCCTCGAACAAGTGGTTCTATATCTCGTAAACTCGCGGTCAACGCATTCGCCGCTCGTCGTGACAACGGCGGCGCGGAATTCCCCAAAACAATCGCCGCATTTCGCAAAATTCCTCGCCGTTTCGGTCGCCACAGCGGCGTCTTACGAAAGCGCGCCCGAAACGCATCCTCATCCATCATCAGCAACTCCGCTGCATCCAATTCGCCGCCACCTTCGCGCGGCGCAAACTCCGGCTCATCAGTCGACTCCGCAAACCGATTCCAGGGGCAAACCTCTTGGCACACATCGCAGCCAAAAATCCAGTGCCCCACCTGCGGGCGCAACTCACTCGGAATCGGCCCCTTCAGTTCAATCGTCAGATAACTGATGCACTTCCGCGCGTCCAATAAATTCGGTCCGACAAAAGCATTCGTCGGGCAGGCATCTAAACACGCCGTACAAGTCCCGCAATGATCCGTCGTCGCCGGAGTATCAAGCGGCAAATCAAGCGAAGTCAACAAACAAGCCAGAAAAAAATAACTCCCACGATTCGGACTTAAGAGCAGCGTGTTTTTACCTTGCCACCCCAGTCCAGCAAGTTGCGCATATTCTCGCTCTAAAAGCGGCGCGGTATCCACCACCCCGCGTACGGCCGCCTCCGGATGCCGCGCGGCAAGCTCCGACGTGAGTTGTTCGAGCCTGCCATGAATTAAGTCATGATAATCCGTCGCGCCCCATGCATAGCGAGCCACACGTCCATGCTCAGCCGACGTCGGAGCGGGCTCGAGCGTAAGGTAATCGAGCGTCAACATGACCAGCGTTCGGGCGCCGTCCAGCACTGACCCAGGGTTGGCATACGCCTTCCGCCGCTCCATGAGATACGCCATCTCGCCATGATGCCCCAACTCGAGCCATTCCGTTAGCCGCGACGCTCCCGTCGGCTCGATCGCGGGGGCAATTCCCGCGCCCTGAAAGCCTAATTCTCCCGCCCGGCGCTTCAGCCAGGCTGCCGTATCTGTAAGGGAGACCTCGTTTTGCGACGAATGGGTTGCGATCGCGAGACTCCCAATTAGGCTGAAAGAAGCGAATTCTGCTGCGAACCAAGACGAGGCAACCATGGCTACCACACCCACCCGCAAGCTCTTTTGGGCAAGTGCAATCTTAATCGCCGGCGCGATTCTGGCCGCCAGTCCAAGCCAATCGAGCGCCCAATGGGGTTACCCTGGAGCCTACCCCTCTTGGGGCTACAACATCGGCATGGCTGGATACTATTCTGATTTCCGCGCTCAAAGCTACTACGCTGCCCCTTGGATCGGCGGCTACGAGTCCCCTTGGTATAGCCCCGGTGGGTGCGGCTACAGTGGTTACGGCTCTGGATTCGGAGCTGGCTACGGCGGCGCCGGCCGATATCCTTGGATTTGGAACCGCCATGCTGGCTTTGTTACTCGTGGATTTGTTGCGGCCGCGCCTCCTGCCTCAATCAAAGTTTACAAAAACCCGTTTTACAAATCGGGCGAAGCATCCCCGTCAGATAATGTCCCCAAAACAACGGCGAACGAATCCAAGAGCGGCTCGATCAAGGTAGTTTCCAATCCGCATTTTGCCGCGAAATGAAATTCGACAACCGACCAATATCACCTGGCCCTTGGACACTTGATTCGTAAGAAATGTAGTTACTTACGTCGCAGCGCTTCGACGGGCGAGAGCCCAGCGGCGCGGTAAGCGGGATAGATAGCACCGAGCACGCCCACGATGATCGCGATGGCAAGTCCCTGAAATATGATTCCCGGGCTAATCTTTCCGGCGATGAGGCCGCTGGTCCAACTTAAATTACTGAGTACGCGCATCAAGATGACAGCCAGAATGACGCCCAGAATGGCGCCGCCAAGGCTGAGGATCACTGATTCCCAGAGGATCATCCGCATCACGCGAATGCGTTTCCAGCCAATGGCGCGAAGCGTGCCGATCTCGCGGGTGCGCTCGATGACCGACATCACCATCGTGTTGAGCACACCAATCGAGCCGATAAAGACCGCAATAGCGCTGACCACCCAGGCCATCGAGCGCCCGAGCTTGATTTGCTCCACGTTTTCGACGAAATCTTGTGTTGGCTGAACATTGAGTTTACTACTGAGCGATTCGATCTTTTTGCCCATGGCATTGATGCGATCCTGTGTGCTCTTGGGATCATCCGCGGGAATGACATCGATCAGAAATCCAGTGACTTGACCGGGTCGATCCATAAGCCGCTGAAGCTCTTCTAGCAGTAGCACCGCGCAGCCATTTTCGTAAACGCTGAAGCTCTCGAAGATTCCACTGATTTCGAATTCCTCTGCATAAAGCTCGAGCTTGTCGCCCACTTTTTTGCCCAGATTGCTGGCAAGCACATGGCCAATGTTGACTTTCTTGTTCTCGCCCGCTTGCAGGCGGTTGCCCGAATGCCATTTCATATCGTCGAACTGGGGACAATCGAGCGGCCAACCATTTACAATGACGGTGTAAAGTCCCTCCTTTTCGAAGGAGACAATATCCATCAGTCCGCCCACAACCTGATTCACAGCTTTCTTGCCATCGACCTCGATTTTTTCAATACCGAAGCGTAGTTTTTGATCGATGCCATTATTGAGCTGTTGTGCGCCACCTTTGGTCTGAATAACCAAGTCCACGCCGCGTTTGCCGTAAAGCCGCGATAGCTCATCTTGAAAACCATTCGCAATGCCAACGAGCGCAACGACGGCGGCAATAGCCGCGCCGAGGCCGACCATCGTCAAAAGCGATCTCGTTTTTCGTCGCGTGATATTTCGCAAAACCACCGAGGGTAAATTCATCGCGCCGCCTCAACAGAACGAGGAGCTACATGTACCGGAGGCGCAGCGCGAACATGTCCATCTTGAATCCAAACGATTCGCTCTGCTCGCTCGCCAACTTCTTGACTATGCGTGATAACGATCAGTGTCATGCCGCGTTTTTGATGCAAATCATCGAAGAGTTGCAGAATCTCCCCGCCCGATTTGGAATCAAGGTTGCCCGTGGGCTCGTCCGCGAGCAGCACTGCGGGATCATTTGCGAGCGACCTCGCGATGGCGACGCGTTGACGTTCACCAACCGATAGCTTTTGCGGCAAATGATTAACACGGTGCCCCATGCCCACTGCGTCGAGCAGTGTTTTGGCCTTGGCGATTCGCTGGGACGAAGTGAGCGAGGTCTCAAACATCGGAATCTGAACGTTCTCGACCGCGGTTAACGTCGGCAACAAAAAGAACGACTGAAATACAAAGCCGATCTTCTTCGCCCGAAAGCCGTCCAGGTCGCGGAGACTACTGAGAGGCTGACCTTCGAAGTAAATCTCGCCGGACGTCGGACGATCGAGCGCGCCGAGCAAATTGAGCAGCGTTGATTTTCCACTGCCGCTGGGGCCCATGATCGCCACATATTCGCCGCGATGGATCTTGAGAGAAACGTCGACAAGCGCTTTAACGGCGCCATCGGTATATTCACGGCCAACGTTCTTTACATCGATCACGGCCTCGGAAGGACTTGGCTTATCGTTCATTGCAATTCTCGAAGATCCTTGGAGATGATTCGATCGACTGGCACACTGAAAATTCGCTATTCCTGTCGAAGGGCTTCGGTTGGCTGGAGCCGGGTGGCGCGAATCGCCGGATAGAGGCCGCCGACGATGCCAACGCCGACCGCAAATCCAAAGCCGATCAAGAATACATGCGGCGGCACCGCTCCCACGATAAATGCTTGGGCAGCCTCGAATCGACTCAATCCGCGGACGAGCACGAAAGCGAGTAAGCTGCCAACTAGGGCGCCTACGAGACTAAGGATGAGCGACTCGCCCAAAATCATGGACATGATTCGGCTCTTCTTCCAGCCGATTGCCCGCAGCACACCGATCTCTTGAGTCCGCTCCATCACCGAAGTGAACATGGTATTGATCATGCCCACGAACCCAATGAAGAGCGCGATGGCGGAAGTGACCCAAGCCATCGCTTGGGCAATCCGAAGCTGCGAATTGCTGGCGACATAATCCTGCGTCGGCATCGCGGCGAGCCCAAGCCGTCGGTTCTGATCGTCGCGCAAGTCTTCGATCGTTTTACGCAAAGTTTGCATCCGCGCGGCACTGCCTCGAGCCTCGGTATTGAGAGTGAGTTGAAATTCCGAAACTTGTTCGCCCCGTTCCATGAGCGACTGCAAATCGTCGAGCAAAAAGATCGCCGCGTTATTTTCAAAAGCATTCTTGCTGCGAAAAATTCCAGCGACACGAAATGGACGCTCTTCAACACTCAGGTCGTCGCCCACTTTCTTCGAAATATTCTTGGCCAATTGCTCGCCCAGCAGCACGCCGGGTTGCTTCTCGCTATCTTCCTTCTTCGCGGCAGGATCGAATGGCTTCCCCTCCAAAAAATCGAGCGCGGTGAGCTGCTTGCTCCACGCCGGAAGACCCTGCACCAGCACACCGCCAGCGGTTTTTCGCCCCAGCGAAACCCGATCGGTAAGCATCGGGTTTACCGATTCCACGTCGGGTAACTTCGCCAATACATCCGCATAGTGCTCATCAAGGCTACTATTGAGCCGATCGGCGACACCGGCCCTCACAACCACCATGTCGACGCTATGCAACTCATACTGGGCTTTCGTCGCCTGCATATACCCGTCGGAAACACCCAATAGCGCCACCACCGCCATGATTGAAATGGCGATGCCCACGGTCGTCAGCAGCGATCGAATTTTCCGCCGGAAGATGTTTCGCGAAAGGAAAGTGCTAAAGTGCATTACCGTAATCTTGCCTCACGAGACGGTCCCTGTCGCGAACAAATGGCTCAGGGGACTTCCGCGCGCCTCGAATGGAAGGCCTCAGCGCGCGAGGCGCAGTATAGCAAAGCATCGGCCTATGGGTTAAGGTCCGCGACAGCTCGGACAAAGAGTCTGATCGCCAAAAAAGTGTGATTTCCTGGGGCCACTGCCGTGCCAACACACCTGTTTTTCAAGCCCAATCTCGGCGCAAATGCCATCTACTTGGCACAAATGTCCGGGCAATTTGTCGCACAGCCAATACCCGATTGGATTCCCCAGATCCGACCCGAATCAGACTCGCTCAAAAGTTGCCTATCTTCACTAGGGCTAAACTCGGAATTCGCTTGGCTGGGGCTACTCAATGCGGCTTGTCAATTTGAGTCCAATCAGGAACTGGCGACGACATTTTTACGCCGACTGCACGGAGCAATGGCGCACCGCCCCGAAGTCGTGTCGCGACTTACGGGCGCAGTGACTTCGCTCGAGTCCTCCGTAAGAAATGCCTTTCCAG
>JBKJSI010000586.1:0-3098 GCA_046595915.1 Pirellulaceae bacterium | reverse complement strand
TGCTCCTTTCGCGACTTAGGTTTTGCATTAGCGCAAATATCGAAATCTGTTTTCCCAAATAAGTCTCCGACGACCTTGCTCACTTTGATTACCGTTCGAACAACACTTTACCTCCATACAGTGACCTTTATGGGTAAATGGTTTAGCCCGCGTAATACAAGACCGCTGCGCCATTTCAGTTTGGATCGAGGCGTCGCCATTTGAAACTGCGGCGCCGCATCCAGCAGGACTCGAAGTGCGATCTGCGCTTCGAGCCGTGCAAGTGGTGCTCCCAAGCAATAGTGAGGTCCGATCCCAAAGGACAAATGTCGATTTGGCTCGCGCGAAACGTCTAGGTGGTCGGCTTCACGAAATTCACTCTCATCGCGATTTGCCGACGCAAGTGCCGCAAAAACCAGCGATCCTTTCGGAATATCAACGCCGCAAATGGTCAGATCTTCTGCAGCGTACCTTTCAGTGGCCGTTTCTAGTGGGCTCGCGTAGCGGAGAAGCTCCTCGACGGCGGAGTTCATCAAGTCGCCATCGCCTCGTAAACGCTCCAATTGCTCTGCATTATCCAAGAGCGCCAGCGTACCGTTGCCGATTAGATTTACAGTGGTTTCATGGCCGGCCACCAGTAGCAAGAAAATCATCGCAACGAGCTCATCTTCGCTAAATGTAGCGCCAGATTGATCGACATACACGAGGGCGCTTGTAAGATCATCCCTTGGCGTCGCTCGGCGCGATCGAATCAATCGTCGAATGTATCTCAAAAATCGCCAAATCGCGGGAACTGCCTTTAGCATCCCCCAGCTCGAGGAATTTGCGCAAACGATGATGCTCGACCAAGTATGAAACTTGCGCTGATCCTGTTCTGGAACTCCCAACATCTCGGCGATGATCGTCGTGGGGATGGGCAACGCATAGGAATGAATGAGATCAAACGTGGACTCGCATTTCACACGGCTAATGAGATCCCGGGAAAGGGTTTCAATTCGAGAAGACATTCGACTGACTAGCCGAGGTGTGAAGGCCTTTTGGACAAGCGCTCTCAGGCGTGCGTGATCAGGGGGGTCTAGATCGAGCATGTTTTGCGTAAGAGGTTTTGCGAATGCCGGCATCCAAGGCTGCTGGCGGATTTGCTGCGGCGACATGGTGCTGATTCGGTTCTTCACCAGCCGTTCATCCTTGAGTGCCGCAACGACATCTAGATATCTTGAGATTAGCCACGCCGTTTGCCCGTCGGGAAGCGTAACAGGATGCACCGGAAATTCGGCGCGAAGTTTCGCATAGAATGGGTAAGGATCGGCCTTATGCTCACTACATGCAATATCGACATCGAGGGCGGATCGACGGGGAGCGGAACGACGAAACAAATTTAGGTACTTCATGTGACTCGCGTGACTTGACAAGAAATATCGAGAAGAAGTCGCCGAATGAGCGCGACACGCAACCAACATCAAGCTCGAAAGCAGATCAAATGTACTGAATCTGACGAGTTGAGTGTTTCATCGAATTCGACTTCGCAATGCAAAACACTCCGGCTCCGGGCGCTACTTCACGCGATTCCTGCAATATTCTTGAATTGAGCCGTGACTCTCGTCACGTCGGATGCGCACCGGCGCTCCTGACCGAATGGGTTAAATAGGGGCTAGAGGAATCACCACGGTCGACTTGCGGGAGGGTTGAGGTGGCGCCGATTTCCAGGACACTGCAACACCTTATTTTGGGGTTCCCCCCAGGAGTTGCAAATGGCCCGCTCGAAGCCGAAACCGTCCCCTCGAGGTCGTCGTACTTTCACGGAGGAGTTCAAGCGCGAGGCCGTGTCGATGCTGATGGATGGGCATAGTGCTGCTTCCATTGCCAGCCGGCTGGGAATTAGCGCCAATCTTCTTTATCGCTGGAAAGCCGATCAGCTCGCTTCCGCTGGGCCTGTCGCCGAGTCGCTCGAAACGCGAATGCGCCAGTTAGAGAGTGAGCTCCTCCGTGTCACTCGGGAGCGCGACATTCTAAAAAAAGCGCTCAGCATTTTCGGCCGCACCGAATGAGCGACCTGTATGCCGCCGTCGAGGTCATCCTCGAGGATTCTTCCTTGGGAGTAGAAAGCGTGTGTGAAGTCTTAGGCCTAACTCGCTCCGCTTTCTATGCCTGGAAAGATGGCAAGCCTTCGGAGCGTGCGCAAAGCGACGAACAGCTCGCGCCAGTCGTGCGCGAGCTGTTCTGGAAACATCGCAGGCGCTATGGAACGCGACGGTTGATTCCCGATCTGGCGGAGCGAGGTTTTGAATGTGGTCGGCGACGAGTGGCGAAAACACTGAAAAGACAGGGTTTGATGGCCATTCAACCCAAATCCTTCAAGCCCAAGACCACCGAATCGCGGCACACGCTGGGCTACAGCCCGAACCTTCTTTTGGAAGGCAAAGAGCCCAGCGCCATCCATCGACTTTGGGTGGGCGATATCACTTACATCCCCATGACAGGAGGAAGCTTCTGCTACCTGGCGATGCTGATGGATCGCTTTTCACGGCGCATCGTAGGATACAGCCTGGCGAATTCCATGACAGAGGAACTGGTGCTGGCTGCACTCTCGCAAGCCATCCGCCAAAGATCGATGGAGGAAGGCCTGATCCATCACACCGATCGCGGCGGACAATACGCGGGCAAGCAATATCGAACCGTGCTGAGACGCGCGGCAATGCGCCAAAGCATGAGCAGGCCGGACAACGTCTATGACAACGCTTTCATGGAATCTTGCTTTGGGACGCTCAAGACCGAGCTGGAGATGGCCGAATACCCAACGCAGCAGACAGCGCTCAAAGCAATCGGCGATTACATCGCCTACTACAATCTCGAAAGAAGACACTCCTCCCTCGGATACCTCTCCCCCCATCACTTCGAACTACAGTCCTTAAAACAACCTTAGCACTAGCAGTGTCCTGGAAATCGGCGCCACCTCAAATTGCCGAAAAATGCATCTGAAGAATCCTAGGCAAATCATGCGGCCAAGCAATGTTTTTTCATCAACAATCTTTCACCACATCCCGATGAAGAAGGATCTGAAAATGAAGTTTCTACCTGACTGTTTACTGCGATCTTCCACGGAACGAGCAGACGTCTAC
>JBKJSI010000579.1:0-7449 GCA_046595915.1 Pirellulaceae bacterium | reverse complement strand
GTAGACGTCTGCTCGTTCCGTGGAAGATCGCAGTAAACAGTCAGGTAGAAACTTCATTTTCAGATCCTTCTTCATCGGGATGTGGTGAAAGATTGTTGATGAAAAAACATTGCTTGGTCGCATGATTTGCCTAGGATTCTTCAGATGCATTTTTCGGCAATTGTCGCTGAGGTCAAACTCGCGGCGATGCTTGAACTTCTCGACTCTTACTGGGAGTCAATGCTGTGGAAGATCTGTTGATCTGCGATTGCGACTCTTGCACGTGTGGCGTGCCGCAGAAATTCCTGGTCACCATTTCGGGAGTCACCGGTTGCCCATCGCAATCATGCACCGGTTGCTCAGGCGTTGACGGCACCTATGAGGTGACCATCGATCAAAAGATCACCGATGCGTGTCGCTGGTCTTATTCCGGCTTCCCATCCGTTTGCTGCGCCAATCGAGTCTGGCAAATCGGCATCGTTCGCGAAGCGGACTGCACTCTCACCATTACTGCCACATGGTATCTGTTTGACAACCCTTACACCTTAACCGGGGTCTGTAGCGCGACCGAGGAGTCGTACACACTCACGCTTCTAGATGAAGGTAGTCGCGAGTATCAGGAGCCCGATCCGATTCATCCGCATACTTGCTGTTGCACGTTTCCGCTCACGGTGACCCTCACACCGGTTTGGCCCACGCAGAAAGAGAATATTTGTAGCGGCTCTTGTTGCCCAGTTCCCAACGTTCGCCAGGGAAACAAAACATCGACTCCAGATAATTCGCCCAATCCGCAGTGCTGCTGCCCCCCGCCGCCGATTCCGGGTTTGTCCGATAGCTCTGGCTGTGGAAGCTCGCAATGTTCCTACAAAATCGAGCCTCGATTTGGCTGGGTAATGATTCAATCGGGCATGCCGGACGCCGGTGATGCCGCACCCATCGACGTCATGTTCTTCAATTCGGGCCGTCGCGTTCCCTATCTAAATAATGGCTGGCTCAGCGCCAATCAGCGATACATCACGTCCAAAGGCGGCGGCTGCGATGCGTTGCTGTACACGTGTAACTTCAGTTATTGCTTTGGGTCGCTCGATACTGGAACCGGTTTTTACCGCTGCCCCGATCCGAATTCTGATAACACTCTGCAAAAAACCGGCAGCGGCTGGACCGAGTCCGAGCCGCCTCCAGGTCGCAAATTCAAGTATGACTCGACGGGCGTCTTGCAAACCGTAGAAAATGCCGCAGGCCAGGTTTGGACCTACAGCTATTCCACTGGAAAGCTCTCCAATATCCTGTCTCCCTACAATCAGCTGACAACTTACAACTACTCGGGAAGTCTTTCGTCGATCATGGATCCCTATGGTCGCCAAACCACCTACTCTTTCAGCTCCAATGGCCTGGACTCGATTACGTCGCCCGAATTGTGCGTGACCCAGTTCAGCTACACGTCCACATTCCCGGCGACGAAGCTGAGCGCCATCACTTATCCCGATGGGCTCAAAACGACATTTTCTTACGACTCCGACGGCTGGTGTACATCGGTCCAAGACACGACGGGTCAAACGACCTCGCTCAACTACGCCAGTTGGACAAGCACAGTCGTCACTGACCCCGCCAGCAATACCTATGCGATCACTCATAGCGGACCGCGTCGCCAAATTATGGCTATCGCCAATCCTTCTGGAAATTCGACCACCTTCACGTGGGATGGAGGCGTCACCAGCGCGATCACTGATGGAGTGGGGGTGAAAACGACTTTCACGTACACAACCTTAAGCTCGGGTGCGCGTGTCCTAGCATCACAAACCACGAACGCTGGAACACAGACGATCACATTTTCGGGCGAGGCGATCGAGGCAATCATCGACGCCTTTGGCAATCGAACTACCTATGTACGTGATGGAGCCAACCGACCCACGGCCATCATTGACGCCCTGGGCTATCGAACTTCGTACAGCTACGACGCCCAAAGCCGTCCCACGGCGACAATGAATGCACTGGGATACACCTGGACTTCGACGTACGACACGCTCGGCAACGTCGCAAGCCAGATCGATCCGCTTGGTAATCGAGTAACGTATACCTACACGAATGGGCAACAGGTTTCCGTTCTCAACCCACTGGGCTATCTTTCGACCACCGTTTATGACCAGGTCAATCGTCCTACGGCGAATATTGATGCGCTAGGGAATCGCTCAACCTACATTTACGACTCGGGTTGCCGCTTGCAAGCGACAGTGAATCCGCTCGGATTCCGCTCCACCAATGTCTATGACAAAGGCAGGCTCGCTGCTTCGATTGATCCTTTCGGTGCGCGAACGACGATCAACTACGACACGCGCGGCAATCAAGTCAGCAGCCAAAATCCGCTCGGCTTTCTTTCGACGACCGTCTATGACTCGGACAGTAGGCCGATCGCGTCAGTCAATCCGCTCGGCTATCGATCAACCACCGTGTTTGACTCCGCGAGTCGAGTCATTGCCAGCATCAGTGGCTCGGGCGCGACCACAACAACGGTTTACGATAGTTCTGGCAGAGTCGCAGCCAGCGTTTCGCCGCTCGGATACCGCACTTCGAATGTTTACGATGCGAACAATCGAGTCATCGCGACCGTGGATGCGTTGGGGGCGATCTCCACCTCAGTTTATGACGCTTTAGGCCGAGTCGAAGCTTCGATTGATCCGCTCGGCAATCGGTCTACCTCCATCTTCGACGCCGCTGGTCAAACACTTGCCAGCGTCGATTCGCTTGGCATTCGATCGACCACGGTTTATGACATCGCGGGTCGCGCCGAGGCGAGCATCAATCCGCTGGGCTATCGAAGCACTAGCGTCTTCGATGTGGCCGGGCAAGCGCTTGCACAAATTGATCCCCTGGGAAGCCGTTGGACTTCGGTTTATGACGAAACCGGACGTGCGACTGCATCAGTCGATCCATTGGGAAATCGCAATTCCAACGTGTTCGATGCGGCCGGACAAACCATTGCGTCCGTGAATGCGCTCGGTGAGAGAAGCACTCTTAGTTACGACGCAGTTGGCCGTCGAGTTGCCGCACAGAATGCTCGAGGATATCTTGCGACGACGGTCTACAACATTGCTGGCCAACAAGTCGCTTCCGTTGATCCACTCGGAAACCGCACTTCGTTTACGTACGATGCGGCGGGAAGTCGCGTCGCGGTGACCAATGCCCGTGGCTATACCTCGACAAACGTCTACAACAGCTGCTGCGGTCGGCTTGATGCCTCGATGAACGCGTTGGGGCAGCTCGTTAGCTATAGCTACGATGTTCAAGATCGCCAAATCGCGGTAACCAATCCGCTCGGTTACAAATCGACCACAGTTTACGATGAAGTCAGCCGAGTGGTTGCAAGTGTCAATCCGCTCGGATATCGGACTACTTCCGTCTACGATGTGGCGAGCCGCACCGTGGCGATGATTGATGCCAATGGCAAACGCTCGACGACGATTTACGATGCGGCGAGCCGGACGCTGGCTCAGCAGAATGCGCTGGGTAATTTAACGACGACGGTTTACGACAATGCGAGTCAGACGCTCGCACTCGTGGACGCGCGCGGAAGTCGGCATAGTTTTTCGTATGATGTTGCGGGGCGGCGAACGGCGACGATCGATCCGCTCGGGCGGATCACCACGGCGACGTTTGATGTGGCGGGTCGGCAGACGGTTCGGCAAGATGCGCGTAATGTTGTGACAACTTATTCGTATGATTCGCTTGGGAGAGTTACAGGAAGAGCCTATCCAGATGGCTCACGGGCGACGTTTGTTTTTGATACAACCGGCAATCGCACACAAATGCAGGATAGTACAGGACGCTATACATACAGCTACGACGAAGCAGGAAGGTTAGCAACCTTTGCCTTGCCGATTCAAGGCGTGACAACATTGGCGCGAGACAGCATAGGGCAGCGCACTGGCCAGCAGGAAATGGATGGTGCGCGGACGACGTTTGCTTATGATGCGCTCAATCGCCTCGAAAACGAAGTGAACAGCCTGGGGCAGCGATCGACTTATGCCTACGACGCAGTGGGAAGACAGTCGCTCAAGACAATGGCCAATGGTTCTCGAACGAGCACGACCTACGACGCTGCGAATGGCCTCAAGCAACTTTTCAACGTAAAGAGCGATGGCTCAATCATTCTTGGCATGACCTATCAGAACGATCCAGCTGGAAACCCCACAAGCCTTGCGGAAAATTCTGGAGATACTGTCAACTGGGCGTACGATGACACAAATCAGCTGATCAATGAGCGCCGAACGGGAACCGGCGCTTACAACGTCACGCATACTTACGACCCGGTCGGAAATCGCCTTGTGAAGAATGAGGCGGGCTCGCGGACAACCTACGCTTACGATGTCGCGAATCAACTTCAGACGGCGGTGGCTCTGGCAGGAACAACCACTTTTACGTTCGATCAGGCTGGCAATCAGCAGATCGAAAAGGCACTAACAGGAACAACCGCGAATACCTGGAATTACGAAAATCAGCTCACGGGAGTCGTGCTTCCTTCGGGGCAGCGCGTTACGATGACGTACAACGCCGACTTCCGCCGCATTAATAACAGGGAGTGAACGCGATGGCCGATACATATTACGCTTGGGATCCTGAGTTCGATTGCATTACCAAGGAAACTGACGCCGCTGGCGTAGTAACTGCGCGTTACACTCAAGAACCGAAACCGTTCGGCGGGTTAATCTCTCAACACCGAAGCGGCGTTTCAAACTATTTTCATTACGATGCCATTGGAACGACGAGGGCGCTGACCAATAGTAGCCAGGCCGTCACGGATACGGCGGTCTACACGGCTTTCGGGGAGAAGATGGCTTCAACGGGGGCGACGGTCAATCCGTTTGGATACGGAGCAGCTTTCGGATACTACAAAAACGCGATTGTCAGTAGCCTTTCAGTCAGAGCTCGTGATTTCAGCGAGGGCCTTGGCCGGTGGTTTTCCGAGGATCCACTATCCGACTTTTGGCCAGCGGATTTCTATAAGTACTCGGATAATATGCCAACTGTGAAAATTGATCCATCCGGAATGCGATGCTACGTTTGCAAATGGCACCATTTTATTAACGGGGAGACGGTAGCCTCCATAGATGCAATGTTCTCAACGGGAACACCGGCTGCAGCTTCAGTTGCGAGTTGGTACGCCGCATACACTGGCGTCACGATTGCAACCTACAGACTGACTCCAGTAGCCCCCATTACAGCTATGGTTGGTCAACTCCGTACATCCTCAGTTCCACTTCCTCTGCCAGACGCGACCTTACTTCCAGTCGGCATGTTTCAGTATTATTCGCACGGAAGTGCGATTGTAGCAGAAATATGTTCAACAGACGGTACGGCAAACGGATGCAAGATGAGTATTCGGGAGGACGTGAAAAAGGCAGTGTGGGATATCAAGAACAGAAACTGGAAGGTATCTGCCACTACAGTTGGTGCACCTATGCCGCTCGACTGTCTCTCGTCTGGAAATGTGCATTGCGAAGTGCTCAATAAGACTTCGAGATCATCTCCTGAGTGTAGAATTGGAATTCTGATTTACGACGAACCGAGTTCCGCGTGGGTGCCGGAAACTTCTTTGGCGACAATTCAGTCAGCGATGTCAGGCATGGAAATAAGCGTCCGAGAGGTATTTCAAGAAATTCGGATAGACAGCGCCGCATACCGTTGGAGATTCAAGATCGGCTTTGACCATCCAACTACGGCAAAGCCGGTGTGGAAGGTGCCCGTACAAAAGACGTATGTCGACAAGGTGCGAGACTGTTGTTAGAAGGCAGGCAGGATAAATGAAACAAGTGAAATTCTCCTTACTCGTATTGATACTAACGATGACGTTCACACCAGCTGTTGTTTACTTTATGTATTCTCAACTAATAACAATCATTGACTTCGAACGATTTCGACAAAGCTTGTGGAAGCAGCCTGTTAGTGACGCGAGCTTCAGACTTGTTCCACCTGTGCATCGGAAAAAACAGGTCGAACGCGAAAAACACCCAATGGGTCATCCGAAAAAACTTTAAAACAAGGACTGAGATACAACCCGCACAGCAACAGAGGGCGACTTGCCAGTGATTGCAACTTTCGTTGGGTAAGGGACTTGAGTTGTTCGCGCCGCGCTGGCTGGAGGCGACCAATGGAGGCCGCCAGTCAGAAGTGCGAGCCGACTATGTGCCAATAACATGGCAGTAACTCCCTCATCTCGCGACACAGTGATGGAGAAGTTGCCAACAAGCCGAAAGCGATTAAGGGGCGTCGGACTCTCTGATCGCGATCGATGAACTACAACTTGGACTTCCGCCGGATCAATAACTAGGAGTGATCGCGATGGCCGATACGTATTACGCCTGGGATCCCGAGTTCGATTGCATCACCAAAGAAACCGACGCCGATGGCGTGGTTACCGCACGTTACACTCAGGAACCGAGACCGTTTGGCGGCCTGATCTCTCAGTATCGAAGCGGGGTTTCGAGCTTTTATCATTACGATGCGATTGGGACGGCACGGGCGCTGACCGATAGTATTCAAAGCATCACAGATACATCGGTTTATTCGGCGTTTGGTGAGAAGGTGGCTTCGACGGGAAGCACAATGAATCCGTTTGGGTTCGTGGGGCAACTCGGCTACTATTCGACACCAATTTCCAAAGCCTATGTTCGAGCCAGAAACTATGACACAAGCATTGTTAGGTGGTTATCTACCGATCCTCTTTTTCCGATGAAAGTGCTTGGTCCATATGTCGCTATGATGAATAGGGTCACATTATTAGTCGACCCGAGTGGGGAGCGGACAATAGAGTTCTACGCAAATGCTTATATAGGTAATAAGAACGCAGCTGGCCAAACTCGACCAGGAGCACCATGGTTTCCTGAGCCATGTCAAATTTATCGCTACTTTCAAGGTGACGACCGGAGCGCATTCGAAGTCGGTACATCTCGCATTGAGCAAAAAGGTTCAATTGAATCGTGCATTCCGTATTTTCACCCCAAAGCAGGTCAAGTAGTTGGTAAGTCTCATTTTAAGGATTGTAGTTACAGCTACTTCCCTTGCCCCGGCTTAATTTGCGGACAAATACAAGAACGTCAAGCAAAATTTGACACTGATATTGTCAACAGAAGTAGCTTCACGGACCGCTGTGGTGCCTGGGTCACTATTAGGGGAAGTGCAGGATATCCGGGTGGACGTTGCCTGGGATGGTTTCCGGTGGATACTCCAAATATTGACATCATCACTTTCTGGAGCTTCAAGGCGAAGGGGCCAAACAAAATCCACGTCGAATTGACGATCGAACATGATCCATTCCCAGATTACGAAGCAGCCGTGGATGGCAAGCATTTGTACTCTTACCTCTCGCCGTATAACGGCCCCGGGCTTGGAAATCTGTGGGTATACCAGCGAATTAAGGCGACAAAGTCGATCGACATTGAGGCCAATACTCCTTGCATCTCTTGTAAGGGCACT
>JBKJSI010000562.1:0-3805 GCA_046595915.1 Pirellulaceae bacterium | reverse complement strand
CTGATCAGGTTCCACGTGAACGAATTGCTGTCGGGCTCAATCTGAAACCGCACTTCCTGAAAAATCGCCGTCGCCAGCAAATTGACCACACCGAGCGGCAGCATCACTTTCCAAGCGAGCGTCATGAGCTGATCAAACCGAAAACGCGGCCAGCTCCAGCGTACGACCATAAAGAACACGATCAGACCGCAGATTTTGATCGAGAGAACCGCAATCCGAATGAGCGCGCCCCAGAGCGAAATCTCATTCGTGTCTCCAGTGAGCCCCCAGAAGTGCCAACCTCCAAGGAACAAAATCACAATCAAAAATGACGCCGTGATCATGTGCAAAAATTCGGCGACCAAGAACAGCAGCAACTTGAGGCCGGCATATTCGGTGTGATAACCACCGACCAATTCCTGTTCACACTCCGGCAAGTCAAAAGGCAAGCGAGCCGCTTCCGCAAAGGCTGCGATGACAAACACCACAAACCCCAGCGGCTGCGCGAAAGCGAACCAAACGCCGCTATGCGCCTGCTGCGTGATAATCGTCGAAAGATTGAGCGATCCCGCCGTCAACACAACGCCGAGCAGCGCGAGGCCCAG
The DNA here is from genome assembly GCA_046595915.1 of Pirellulaceae bacterium. Lineage (GTDB taxonomy): Bacteria > Planctomycetota > Planctomycetia > Pirellulales > Pirellulaceae > JBKJSI01. The sequence continues at coordinate 3,221 of JBKJSI010000562.1, read as the reverse complement.
CGGCAGTTCATAAGCAATCAGCTGCGCACTCGAGCGCAGCGCTCCCAAAAAGCTGTACTTACTGTTGCTCGCCCAACCGCCCAGAATCACGCCATAGACCGCGATGCTCGAAAGGGCAAAAACAAAAATCAGCCCCACATCGAGACCGGGCGCGGCGACTAGCTCAATCGGTTCCTTGAAATCGCCCAGGCCAAGCTTTACTAGGCCTAGTCCCTCAGTCGGAACCACGCTACCGAATGGAATAACCGCAAAAATCGCCAGCGCCGCCGTCAAAATAATAATCGGGGCCAGCAAATAGAGTCGCTTATCGACATGCGCCGGCGTGTACTCTTCTTTGAGAATCATCTTCACGCCATCGGCGAGCGGTTGGCCCAAACCGAAGAGGCGAATATTCGTTAGTGGGATGCCCACGCGGTTCGGCCCCACACGATCCTGGGTCCAAGCAGCGATCCGGCGCTCCAGCAGCACAAAATAGGCCGCCGCCGTCATGAGCCCGCCCACCATGAGGGCGACCTTAATGAGCGCTTCGATGAGGATCGCGGTCGGCATTCGGAAAACTTCCTGTTTCTTTTCGAAAAGTGAATCAGTTTTGGAATGAACTACAAGGTGACTTGTGTTCTTTAACTTCCTGTTGTCACCGCATCGACCGTCGCCTCGCTTTTGAGGCTAATGCCATGCGGCCCGATTTCACCGCCAGCAGCGGAGAAAAAGGGATAAAGCTCTGCAAGTTCTTTCCGAATCACAGGAGCGGAGTAGAGGCCCGTGTATCCAGCGAGTGGCCAGAACACTTGCCCATCGGTTTTCGCACCTGCGGGCGGACGAATCGCCCATGAAAAGGCTTGCAACCGATCGTCCCGATTGACATAAGAGCCAGCCCGCTCAGCGAAGCTAACGCCCGGCAACTGAAAGGTCGCCTTTTCCCACAGCGGCGACTCGAACATGTCTTGAATGACGACGATTTTCGTCTGCGCGAGATTCATCGTCAGCGAGGCGTCATAAGCAACCGTGGGATACCCGCCTGTCAACCAAAGTCGCGTCGGTGGAGTCGTTGTGGCGCATCGCTCAACGAACTCGGGCCAATTGCAAGTGTTGCCACTCAGCGCCGCGATCACTTCTTCGACACCGCGACGGTTCGGACACTTCTCCGCCGAAATCACAAATTTGGTAGGAAACTTTTCATCTTCGCCGACGACCGGAATCGGGCCGAGCACCAGCAGCGCACCCTCATCAATTGACCGGGCATACTTCGCCGCGAGATAGGCTTCCTCAACCGTCAAGAAAGGCGACAAAACCATCGCCATCTGACCCGTTGTGGCTCGCAGCGCGGCGTCAATTTGTGGCATCGCTTCATGCCAGTCCAAGTCGACAAATGCTTCGCCCTGTTTCTTCTTCGGATTCGCCGTTCGAGCGGGATCATGCACATGCTTCCAGCCATACCGTCCGTCATCGCACATCCACCATTGATTGATCTGCGGATTCTCGCGCGGCTTGAGGCGATACAAATGATCCTGATTTTCTTCAATCTTGATCGAGCACCCCGTCGCACAGTTCGCGCAAACGCCATCATGGCTCCGCATGAACCACACGCGCTGCTTATACAGAAAATCGACATCGCCCAGCGCGCCGACCGGGCAAAGGTCGACCACATTGCCCGACATCTTGTTATCGAGCGGAAACCCCGGAAACACATCGATCTCTTCATGGGCGCCGCGATTGGTCACCATGAGTTCCGATGTCCCCGAAATTTCGCGAGTGAATCGCACGCAGCGCGTACACATCACGCAACGATCGACAAACAGCGTCACCGTATCGCCCAGCGTTCGGCGACGGCTATTGAACGGCTTGATATCGGCCCGCCGCTCTTCGCGGCCATACTTGAAGTGATAATCTTGCAAAGAGCACTCGCCCGCCTTGTCGCAAATCGGGCAATCGACCGGATGGCGAAGCAAAAGATCTTCCTCGACCATCGCCCGCGCGTTTTCAACCAGCTTGCTGTTCGTAACGAAAACCGTCCCATCTTTCGCAGGCGTCTGACAGGCCGGCACCAGCTTCGGCATCATGCTGATCTTGCCTGTCGCCGCGTCCTTTGTGCCCGACTCGACGAGGCACATGCGACAGCTCGCCACGACGGTAAGTCCCGCGTGCCAGCAGTAATGCGGAACTTCGACGCCGGCGCGCTGCGCAGCCTGGATGCCGTTCAGACGCTCATTCGCGCCGACTTCGACTTCCTTTCCGTCGACAATAACCGTTCCCATGCCTTCGTTATCCGCTCTTGAACTAAGTGTTTTCGTTGTAGGGTGAATTGGTTGTGTGGCTGTGTTTTGAAAGCAAAAACTGACTAAGTGCTCGCTATTCTGTGAATATTCCGATCAGTTTTTGTTTTCTAAACACGGCTTTTTAACTCAAACGCCAACTTTCCTATTCGACTAATGAGCACTCAAAATCGGCAGCGCATTCACCGGTCTCGTTTCCATGTAACCCGTTGGATTGGTGCGTTTGATATAGTCTTCAAACTCGCCGCGGAACTTGCGAACCGCGTTTTTCAGCGGCCATGCAGCCCCATCCGCAAGACCACAAATCGTGGTGCCCGGAATGATGCCAATCGTGTCGCCAATTTCGAGTAACAGATCGAGATCCTTGATCCGACCTTTGCCCGCTTTGATTCGTTGCAAAAGCTTGAGCGACCAACTCGTCCCTTCGCGGCACGGCGTGCATTGTCCGCAGCTTTCATGCGCGAAGAACTGAGCGCTGTTGTGCAAAATATCGACGATCGAAACCGTCTCATCCATCACCACGACGGCCGCGGTGCCAAGCCCAAGGCACCCAAATTTGCCCGGACCATTGAAGTCGAGCGGGCAATTGAATTCACTTGCGGTTAAGAAGCCCATACTGATGCCGCCGGGAATCGCACACTTCGGCTTTCTGCCGCCGAGCATCCCGCCGCCATATTGTTCGATCAGTTCGGTCACGGTGATGCCCAGTGGCGCTTCATAGCAGCCCGGCTTATTCACATGCCCGCTGAGGCAATAAAGCTTCGGCCCATAACTTCCCGCATCGCGCGGATTCGCCGGATCAGGCGGCACGCCAATCGACTTGAACCAATCGACGCCCCGTTTGCAAATCTGTGTAACACAGGCCGCCGTCTCGACGTTATTGACCACCGTCGGCTTGCGGAATAAGCCCTCAATCGCCGGAAAAGGCGGCTTGATTCGCGGCCAAGC
>JBKJSI010000430.1:0-19078 GCA_046595915.1 Pirellulaceae bacterium | reverse complement strand
CATGTCATCTTCAGGATCGACTAGCCCGCGGCTGAAGAAGTGCTTCCAATAGCGATTCACCAGCGCCTTGGAGAAGAAGGCGTTGTTAGGATCGCTCATCCAATCCGCCAGCGCGATGCGGGGATCAGCGTCGGGCGCGATATCGAGTGGTGCGGCCCCAAGTCCGGTCGGTTTTACGCCTTGGTTGGTTTTGGGATTTGTCGCGGATGCCGTTCCGACGCGGTGATAAATTCGGTCGGAATCATTTCGCTCGCCCTTCTTTCGGCCAACTTGCGAAAAGAACGCGGCGACTCCGTAGTAGTCTTGCTGGCTCCATTTTTCGAATGGATGGTGATGGCAACGGGCGCATTGAATTCGGAGTCCCAGGAAGAGCTGCGCGGTGTCTTCGACTTGCGCGGAGGCATCTTTGACTTCGCGATACCAAGCGGCGGGCGGATTTTTTCCCGGTTCGCCGGTCGCGGAAACGATCGCTCGCACAAATTGGTCATAGGGAACGTTGTCGAGCAGCGATTCACGAATCCACTCATGGAACGCAAAGGTCGCATTCTTGTCTTGGTCATTGCGACGCTTGTTGCGAAGGATTGCCGACCATTTGTTCGCGAAATTCTCGGCGTAGTCCGCACTATCGAGCAATTGACTCACCAGCCGGTCGCGTTTGTTGGGGTCAGCGTCCTTGAGAAACGCTTCGGATTCTTCGAGCGTCGGTAAACGGCCGCAAATATCGACAGTTACTCGTCGCAGATAAGTCGCGTCATCGCACAAGCCGGATGGAGGCAAGCCGAGCTTTTTCAGCTTCGCGAAAACAAACTCATCGATGTAGTTGCGATTTGGTGGCAGATTGGTGACTTCGATTCCTAGTGGAATCGTTGCGCGAAAGACGCCGACGTGGCCTTGATAGCGAGCCATGATCGCGACCGAGCCAGTGAGTTGATTGGTGGAGACGAGGCCGGTCACGCTTACGCCGGCCATTTCGCCATCGTTGGAATCAAACTGGGTCGTGCGGGTCACATCCTCGGTCTTGCCATTGGAAAGGTGGGCGATGACCGAAACTTGTTGTTCGCCGCCTCGCGAAAGAATGCGTTCGGTGGGTGAGACCGATATATGAGTGACATGAGCATCGGTAGCCGCGCCATAAGGCATTCCTTGCTCAATCCAGCGGCGGACCAAACGATACGAAGTCGAGTCGGGCTCAATGCGAGCGCCGCCGCCATGAGGCAACGAGCCGGTTGCTTTGAGTAAGAGCAAACTGCGATCGGGCGCGGCGGGGAAGAGTCGGCGACCACGGACTTCCTTCACGAGGAATTCAAAATCTTCCTTCGGCTCGAAACCGAGGAGCGATAGTCGAAAGCCATTTTGCCCGCCCGACTTGCCGTGACATCCGCCTCCGTTGCACCCAAACTTGGTGAAGATCGGCGTGATCTGATTGGGAAAGTTGATAGGCAAGTCAGTATTCAGGTCGGTGACCTTCACTTTTGCCGAGGCAGCAAGTCCATCGGGTCCGCTGATTTTGATGGTCGCCTCGCCCTCTGCTTGAGCGGAGACGTAGCCCGTTGCATCAACGCCAACGATTCCCATTGGCTCGGCGAGATATTGCACGTCGCGAGTCGCATCGACTTCGCTGCCATCGGCCTTCTTTGCGGTCACTACCAACTGAGCTGCTGAATCACGGCCCGCTAGGTGATACGATTCTCCTCCTAGAACGGAAAGCTGCGACCATTTCGCTGCTCCTGCTGCTCCATCCTGCGCCGGCGCAACCTGCACAACCAGAACAGCGAAAGGTAGGGCAGTAGAAAGAAATAGAATACGAGCCAAGGCGGGACGCATCATGCGTGGTCTCAATGAACGGAGGCAGGGTGGGCATTAACTGGCGGGTGACGGCGTTTGGGCCGCCATCGCGAATTATCAACGACTATGGATGCGAGTTCAAGTAAACAACGGTTGATGGGTCGATTTACGGCACAAACATTACCCCCTCTTTAGAGTGGGTGTCATTGCCGTTTCTCCAGACCGCCAGGTCTGCGCAATAGGCAAAAACTCGCTAACTGCTTGAATTGCAAGCTACGCTTGCTATGTTCGGAAAGCGAAACTGACAGCGTTGCGCGTCCCGACACGCTTACGCACCTTCACTTTGGAGAGAAATTGCATGCTGCGCAAGAAATTTACAGGTTGGGCGCTAGCGGCGGCCGTTTGCGCGACTTCGCTGGTCGCCGGTTCCGCTGAGTCCCTGGCAGGATGGGGTTCGTCGGGTGGATCTTCTGGTGGATCCTCGGGCGGCTCGTCTGGTGGTTATGCCTATTACGGTTCTTCCGGCGGTAGCTGGGGTGGATCTTCGGGCGGTTCGTCAGGTCATCGCCACGGCCTTTTCCGTCGCATGGCTGATCGTCACTATGCTCGCGCAACGTATCGACGTTCTTATTACGGATCGTCCGGCGGTTCCTCTGGTGGATCCTCGGGCCACTATTACGGCTCTTCGGGCGGTTCCTCCGGTGGATCTTCGGGTGGTTCTTCTGGCGGTGTGATTTACTCGGGCGGGTCCTCTGGTGGATCTTCCGGTGGTTACTATTACGGCGGCACTTATGGTGGCTCCGTTGGCAGCGCCTACGGCGCTGCTTACGCTCCAGCCTACAGCGAAGTTGCAGGAAGCACTGGCATTCCCGCCAGCGAAGCAATCCTCGCGGTTTCCGTTCCTGCCGAAGCGAAGGTCTTCGTGAATGGCAAGGAAACCAAGAGCACCGGCGAAATGCGACAGTTTGTCTCGCGCGGTCTTGATGCCGGCGCAACTTACAACTACGAAGTCAAAGCGACCTTCACCGTCGATGGCAAAGAAATCGAAGAAGTGAAGAATGTCGTCGTGCGACCTGGTCATGTCATGGACGTCGCCTTCAAGGCCGACGCTCCCAAGACGGAAGCTGCGAAGCCGAGTGAGACGGTTTTGATTCTCAACGTGCCAGAAAACGCCAAGGTCACTTTGGGCGGCAACCCGACCAAAGCCACCGGTGGCACCCGCGTGTTCCGCACTGCCAAGCTGAGCGGTGGCGCTGCTTGGGCCGATTACACCATCAAGGTGAGCTTCGAAAAGGATGGCAAGGAAGAATCGATGGAAAAGACCATCACTCTCCGCGCCGGCGAGACTCAGAACTTCTCGTTCGTCGACAGCCCAGCCGAAGGCAAGATCGCCCTTCGGTAGTCAGCCGTTGGCTTTCTTAATAATCTGATTTTAACATTTGAAACCCTCGCTCTAGCTATGGCTAAAGCGAGGGTTTTTTTGTTTTCCGGCATGGCGCGGCGCGCGATCAATAATCTTTGCCGCACATTCCGTGCGCGCCGATTGGTCTGGTATGAAGCCAGCCGCTGCAACTGTGAATACTCTCTGGACGCCTAGCGTTAAGGCAGTCGTCAGCTGCTTGATCGTCTTTCATGTACTGGCGGTATTTTGGGCGCCTTTTCGCTTCATCACGACATCGCCGGAGGGTGGTTCGCCGTTTGCGAATTATCCCGACATGATATTTGAACGCTATTATCAACCGCTTTACCTGGATCATGGGTATTCCTTCTTCGCACCAAATCCAGGACCGACGCACGTTGTGGATTACCGCGTTTTCAATGCGTCGGGAGATGTGATCAAGGAAGGGCGATTTCCGAGCAAATCAGAACATTTGCCGCGATTGCGCTACCATCGCTATTTCATGCTCAGCGAAACGCTCAATCAAATGTGGATGGTCGCCGACGAGCCTGATCCAAAACTCCCTGAGGATGTTCGGAAAGACATTGTGAAGCGTAGGGCGAACTATGTGATTCTCAAGAACGCAATTGAACAAGGCCTCGCGCGCGAGTTTCACGGGACCCACGCGGTTGTCGATCGGGTCGTGCATCGAGCACCGACTTATCAAGAATTCATGAGCGGGTGGTCGCTCACCGATCCGCGCCTGTTTGAGACTTTGCCCGAACAACCACCCAAGGAGGAGGAACTGAAGAAATGATCAGAAAGTTCCTCGCTACCTGGTTTAAAGATCGAATCGCTGAGTGGGATCGTTTTTGGTTCGCCAAGAACGAACCCCACACTCTCTGCCTCTTGCGCGTGCTCAGCGGCGGATTGATGTTCTATACGCACCTCATTTGGTCTTTCGATCTCATCAAGATTATTGGCCCTCACGGCTGGGCGCCTTCCAAAGTCTCGCACGAAGTATTCGAGCGCTGGGGACGAGACTATTCTTTCGCCTGGACCCACTTTGATTGGTTGCCGGTAAACACGGCGGTTATTTGGACCGCCCACATCCTCGCACTGATCGTTTTTGCACTCTTCACTCTCGGATATCGCACTCGTGTAATGGCGGTTCTTGCCTGCTTCTTGACGATCTCCTATTCCCATCGATTTTCGTTGCTTCAATACGGCCTTGATCAAGTCAATGGCATGATGGCCCTCTATCTGATGCTTGGGCCATGCGGCGAACGCTACTCGATCGACGCTTGGCTTCGTTCCAAGGAGACGGAAGCGGCGCGACCCAAGGAATTTGTCAGCGTCAACTTGGCAATTCGTCTGCTTCAAATCCATCTTTGCATCGTCTACTTCTATTCGGGCGTCGAAAAAATGCGGGGCCCAGCTTGGTGGGATGGCAGCGCCGTTTGGGAAGCGCTCGCGAGTTTTCAATATCAATCGCTCAATATGACGTGGCTGGCGCACGCGCCGATTGTGCTCGCGTTCATGACTCATCTCACTGTCTTCTGGGAAGCTACCTATCCAGCTTTGGTTTGGCCTAAGTCGACTCGATGGTTCGCGCTCGGGTGCGCCGTGCTAATTCATGGCGGCATTGGCGTTGCTATGGGAATGCCGACCTTTGGAGCGGCGATGATCTTTGCCAATATGTGCTTCCTGTCACCCAAGCTGGTCGATGGTGGAGTGCAATCTGTCGCCCGATTGCTACACCGACTCTTTGGATGGGAACTAGTCCACTCAAGCCCACAAGAAGTCGTAGATAAAGGCCCGCCGCGTTCCAGGCTTGCCGGGGTCCGGGGCTAACATCAGTGATACTGCCAGCATCCTCGCGATAGCAACTTACATTTTCGGCTATCGCTATGCACTTCCAGGAGACTACCATCGCGGGCGCGCTGCGACCTTCTCGCGGCGAGGAGCCGGATTGTGCTGCGCCGAATTACTCTCGTTATCGCCTTGCTGCTAGTCGCCTCAAGCAACTTGGGTTGCGCGAGTCAGTTCGTTAAGTATCCGAACCTATTCAATCCCGGTACGATCCGCCAACAACGCTACGAAGCCGCTATTTGGGATCCTTATCCTGATAGCTCGATTGGGCCCGCAGTCGTTGGCGCCAGGCCGCGCGAATACATGCAGCAAGTCCCGCAGGCAGAGCGGGCGCAGATCTGGAGTGAAATGTTTTGGGGGCCGCGACCGCAGTAGGCGAATTATCAAGCAACCTCGGACATGGCCTTCAGAGTACCCATTGCCATGTCACCCCAAAAAAAATGCGACCTGGATCGAGATGGCGCGGATTGTAGTTATTTCACTCGCGTCATTTCAAACAGATTTGTCGCCTGTGGACCTAGAAAACCTTCAAAGCGAGTCGGTTTTCCCGTTATCGGGTCAATGACGTTGTCGCGCTGCGCCAATTCAAAGTACGCATAAGTCCAAGGTAACTTTGCCCGTTTTCCTTCGGCCACCATCTCGACTGGAATATTCACTGCCTCGGTTGCGGTTTGCCTTAGCTTACTCCCGCGTTCCCCTTCAATCTCCTTCTTCATTGGCACGCCGGCTTGCTCGAGCGCTGTGATGGTCTTTTCGATGTCATTGAGTCCATCGACGCCATGCGAATTGACTAGCGATGTGAAGTGATTGACGTTGTAGCCATGCACCATCACCCACGCACCATATTGGCTGAGTTTGTTCATCGCGACGACTTCTGCTTGCGAAGGCGCGTCCCAAGGCAAATCCTGAAAGTGACTTATGACCACTTCCATTAGTCGCTCCCATGCGTCGACGTCGCCATGACCCACATCGGTGTGATCGAGGTCAAAGAGCGTCGCCAGCGATTCATCTGAAATCGGTTCGCGATGTGAATCTAAGAGGCGCTGAATGATCTCCCGCGCCGGTCGCGGCAATTCCCATAGCCTTAGTTCCGAAATGAAGATCTTAGGAAACTGTGGATTGGCATGCTGGAAATGGGTTGCCGCCAAATGCTTGTCGGTGAAGACATAGTTTCCCGCTGCGACGTATCCCAACGCTTCAAAAATTCGCGACAGGGAGTGAATCCCCACCGCCGGGCGTTCGCAGCCAATGGTCCGAAAGGCGATATGGTCATTGAAGAACGTCGCGCCAGCGCTCGCTACGACTTGTTCATACGTCTGCACGTAGGAGACTCGTTGCCGATATCGCTCCCAGAGCGTGTCAAATAGCTGACAAGCAAACCGCTCCTTGGACGCTGCGCCCGCAAGTCGCTTGTGAGGGCCGAGAATCGCATGAGTTCCGGTGGTCGGCATGAGCAATCTCCCAGATGTGTAGCCTCGCAGCCTGCCGGCAAGATCTTGCGGCGGGCTGGTTTCGGTGCAAAGCTATTTTGGGGATAGTCCGCCGCGAATGCGAGCCCCGATAACAACCCGATTCGGAGCATCGACTCTTTGTGAAGTTCGCACTCCTATTGAATCACCGCCACCGCTTTTTGCTGCTTTAAGATCGTATTGATCAATTTGCCCCGTGCAATCGGCTTCGAAGCGTAATCATCGCAGCCAGCCGCTTTGCAGCGATCGTCATCGCCGCTCATGGCGTTGGCAGTCAGGGCGACGATTGGCATTCGGCAGCCCTTGGCCCGCAAAAGTCGCGTCGCCATGAATCCATCCATGACGGGCATTTGCATATCAGTTAAGAGCAGATCGTAAGGCGGTGGATCGAGCAACTGTTCATCGATATCGCCGTTGACGGAGAGCCTTTCAACCGCCAAGCGACCATTTTCAACTGCGTCGATTTGGGCGCCTGCCGTGGTGAGAAAATGCACAATCAGTCGCGTGTTATCTGGACCATCCTCTGCCAATAAGATGCGCAGTCCTTCCAGGGGGCGAGCATTGGTTGTTTGCTTCATAACATCGGCGTTAGGATCGATTTGCAATCCTTCCGTCGCACCGATTTTTCCCGCCGCCAGCATTTCACCCTTTCGCGTTGCCGCTTCGCCGCGAATCGTCACACTGAAAACACTTCCTCGTCCATGCATGCTACGCACGCTAATGTCGCCGCCCAAGAGATTTGACAGGCGCTTGCTGATGCAAAGCCCCAGTCCGGATCCGCCATATTTTCGCGTCGTCCCGGCATCCGCCTGGGTGAAGGATTGAAACAACGTGCCGATCTGTTCAGGTGTCAGGCCGATTCCGGTATCCATTACGTCAAACTGAAGCGTGCCATTTCCCTCGTTCAGATATCGAACGGCGATCTTTACCGAACCCGTATCCGTAAACTTGATCGCGTTTCCAACCAGGTTAACCAGGATCTGTCGAAGCCGAATCGGATCGCAATAGATCATCGCGGGGATCGCCGTCGCCAACTCACCTTCCAGGACAATGCCTTTCGCGACCGCTCGAACATTCATCAGTGAGAGAATGTCATGCACGATTTGCACAACGTCGGTAGGCATTCGCTCGACGATGAGTTTGCCTGCCTCAATCTTGGAAAGGTCAAGAATATCATTGATAATCGCGAGTAGGTGTTCGCTATTGCGGCGAATCGTGGCGATATATTCCAATCGTTGGCGCGGCGCCGATTTGCGATCGCCAAATTCGTCGAGCAAGTCGGCAAAGCCCATAATCGCCGTCATCGGCGTGCGGATCTCGTGACTCATATTGGCGAGGAACTCGCTCTTGGCGAGATTGGCCGCTTCGGCTTCTTCCTTAGCGATTTTGAGTTCCACGGTCATGCTGCGAGCCAGCCGATAAGCACGTTCTTGCGAAGTCTGTAGATTCCAGACAAGTCCCGCGACGAGTAAGGTCACCACGAAACCGACCGATGAAACGACTAGGACGCCGCCTGTCCACACTGAGCGATCGAAATGTTCATTCGAACATACTCGAACAGTCCACTCCGCTCCAAAAACGCGTAACGGCGCGCTCTTGCGAAGTTCGGTTGCATTTGGCGATTCCGCAGTTTCGATTCCTTGCGCTGCTTTCGTATACGATTCGTTGCCAGCAGCGATCGAAGCGACCAAGGCGCCTTGATCGTTAAAAATCTCCACATCCAACTTCTCTTCCGCGGCTTGTGTCACGGCGCTAAATGCCTTCTCCGAATCAACCGTCATAAAACTCCAGCCAATGCATGCCCGCTCTAGCGCTTTCGACGAGTTTTGTGCGACGCCACGGCGATAGATTGGCAGTAGGCAAAGCAGTGCGTTCGACGATCCTTGGTGTGGAAAAGTAAGCCCTGTTTTGATCGCCGAAGGCATTCCCGACCTCATCGATTGAAGCGCCGCGCCTTGAATGGATGCGTCGCTTGCGATGTCAAAGCCTCGCAAGTCGAGATTTCTCACGATCGGTTCGACGTATTTCACCACCCAGTATTCATCGCCGTTCTCGGTGGCGCGAAATGTGAAATGCAATGGACGATCACCAGAGAATTGTTCGAGAAACGTTTTGAGTTCACTCCGTTTCACGCGTTGGATGAATCCTTGGCTCGTCGCGCCCGGAAAATCGATCTCCAATTTGAGTGAATTGGCATAGGCAAGGAAGTCTTCTTGAGTGACAAGGTCACTCGCGACAAATATTCCCCTTGTTCCCAGCAAGCCATATTCGTATCGACCAATCCGCCGCTGCACTTCCTGAACCGCGCGCTCCGACAGCTTTTCGAAGACGGCTTGATTTTGCTGTTCTGTTTGTTGCACCGTTCGAAACGCGGCCAACCAGGTCAGCGTAAATCCGGCGATCAACACACCGAGAGCCGCGTAAGATCCGAAATTGCAAATGCGCCGGTAACGCGACGCGAATGAACCGAGGCGGTCACGGATTGCGCCAATCAATTTGTAGGCCGGAAGAGCGATGTTTTGTAATCGAGAGGACATGAAGATTGCAACCGTTCGGCCGTCCAGCTTGTTTACGTCTTCAGCGATAATCTACGCCCTGATTCAAGCTGTGATTTCGCTGTTAGACAAAGATAGGACCGCGTTCAGGGAGCCATGCTGAATTCAGGTATGGTCGTGGTTATTACTGCCCAATCTGCTTCCTTGTTTCGTAGGGAATGTTCCGAAGAGTCGGGCGATATCGCCTATAGCCCGGCGCAAACACGCCAAATCCTGGAAGTGCTCGAGTACGAGATTAAGCGAGCAAAGTCTCTAGATCGGGTTTCGAAGGTCCGAGATTACTGTGCGCGCTGAGCTTCATTCTCAACCTCCGCGGCGTTTGCCTCAAGACCTTGCGACCTACGAACCGTCAGCCAAAAACTGCGAACCCGTGATGGGGGCGTCAGCGTATCGATTAGTTCGAGTTTCTCAAGATTCTTCAGACCCGTCATTTTCCCCAAAAAGTCGCCGCAGACAGGCACGTCTCGCAGACACAATATCTTCAATCGCTTGCAACGAGACAAGAACTCAAAATCGTCATCAATCAAGGGAGCCCCTTGGAGATCAAGCTCCTCCAATTCCGTTTGGCCTGCCAGCGCGCGCGAAATACCTCGAGTCATCGGAACGTTGAGGGTTAACTTCTTGAACTTGCAATTTGTGAGCCAGCGAACGAGTGTCTGATCGCCGACCCTACAGTCATTGAGCACCAACTCTTCGATCGATTCGGGCAGTTCAACGCCTCGAAAACATTCATCGCTCAGATTCGTAGCCCCGCCGATTTCGAGTTCCTTCAGATGGGCAAGGCTGCTTAACCGAGCCAAACCGAGCGAGCAAGGACTGGCCATGCCGCGAATTCGAAGCGTTTCAATCTTGGAGTGAGACGGAAGGCGCTGCAAAAAACTGCCGCTGACGCCGGAAACGCTTAAATACTCAAGGCGTGGCAAAACAGCGACGACTCCGAGCATCTCATCATTGACATAGGGAGCGGGACCCAGCGCAAGCGTTTCCATTTCAGGAAAATATTGAAGCGGATAAGAGTCGAATTTGGAGGGCGGTTGCCCAGTCGAAGGGCCCCAACCGTCATGCACATGAAGGGCTTGATAACCATCTTCCAGAAAGATCGAGTCGATCAGCGTTCGCCAGCGATATTGGTAGGGATTCGTCGACTTTGAAGCAAACTGAACCCCGAGCTGAACCAGCTTACGCCTGGCCTCCATTCGCCGGGTATTCCAAGACCGGCGGTACTGCACATAGGCAAAAGGGACGGAGGTCAACGCAATAACGACCATAAAAGTCGCCAACGAAAACTGCGGGCGTCGCCAGAAAGGTTTCAAGTAACTGCGCATCCGAGACCTCGCGTCGAATTTCGCGTTAACCAAGATGCGAAACACTATAGCGTAGCCACATGGCCAAAGCCAATTTCGCAACGTTCCATTTCATATGATTTAAAAGCAAAGTCGGCTCGGTCAGATTCGGCGGCGCCGGAGGCGCACCATCAGTAGTCGCGGCCGCAGGTGGCGTCGGCGGAGGCAGCGGAATTTCTGTTGATTCCTCGCTAAGAAATACCCTCGGCGGCGTGAAAGAAAAATCTGCGAATAGCCGAAAGAGTTGCGAAAGTAATTTGGCTAGAAATAGATGACGATTTGAATCCAATCGAGTTGGCCGTAAAGGATTTGGCTCGCGTTGAGCTGGGCAACAAGCATTCGCGAGGACTCCGTGCCTCGCCCACTGCATTGTTAAGTCACCAAAAGCAATGGCCGCGAAGCATGTGTCGCGGCCATTATCGCGGGGAGGCTGCCTGATTGACACCTCCCCCAACTTGGTTTTTCAGTATTCGCCGACTATTTCGTCGTAACGGCTGCCGCGCTGTTATCGTCCGCTTTAACCGTGTTGCTCGATTCGGCTTCCATCTTGAAAAGCGCTTCGGGAAACTCGACGCCGCCCACATCCTTCATCACTTGCAGCATCGGCGGAAGCGTCTTTGACATGCTTTGAAGGAAGTTCGAAGTGGCGTTGCCGGTTCCATTGCCGTTGCCGCCATCCCAGACCACGATCTTGTCGAACTTGACGTTCGAGATTGCTTTCGCCGAGGCTTCGGCCAGGTTGTCGAGATGTTCGAGCATCAGCATTTGGAAGGCTTGCTTGGAGCCACCGCACGCATCAATGATGCATTTGAGACCTTCGCCCTTTTTAGCGAGGATTTCATATTGGCCGCGAGCTTCGGCTTCGAGCTTGGCGTAGATCGAGGTCGCTTCGGCGTGGGCTTCGAGCTTCTTTTTCTCGGCGGCGGCTTCGGCTTCGACGATCATTTGTGCTTTGGCGGCGCGAGCGGGCGCTTCGAGCTTCGCACGCTGTTCGGCTTCTGCACGTTCGGCTTCCGCCGCGGCGACCTTGGCCATCGCGCGATTTTGAATTTCGAGCACGTTCGCTTCAGCTTGACGTTTGCGAGTTTCGCCGATTTCGAAGGCTTCGGCGCGTTTGACGGCGAGTTCGGCTTGCGAGGCGAGGATTTTGGCTTGGGCCAAGTTTTCGCCGGTGAGGGCGGTGGCTTCGGCGTCGGCCATCTGAACGCGTTTGGCTCGTTCGGCGTCTTTAACGGCGCTTTCTTGTTCGAACTTGGCTTTTTGCTCGGCGACGCCCTGTTCGCGTTCGAGGTTCGCGATTTGCACCGCTTGATCGCGGGCGGCTTCGCGCGTGCCGATCAATTGATCCTTACGGGCATTCGCGACTTGAATCGCTTTCTCGCGTTCGGCGCTAGCGACTTTGATTTCACCCATTCGCTCATTCTCGGCGACGTCGCCGCGAGCCTGTTGAATGGCGAGCGAGGCTGCCTTCTTGCCGATCGCGTCGATGTAACCCGATTCGTCAGTGATGTCGGTGATATTAACGTTGATCAGCTGGAGACCGATTTTGTTGAGCTCGGGCTCGAGCGAATGTTGAACGTGCTTGAGGAACGTCTCGCGATCGCGGTTGATTTCCTCGATCTGCATCGAGGCGATTACCTGTCGCATCTGGCCGAAGATGATTTCTTCCGCTTGCTTGCGAACCTGGTTATTATCGAGACCGAGCAAACGGACCGCGGCGTTTTGCATCACTTCAGGTCGAGTGTCGATGGCGACGGTGAACACGCTCGGCACGTTGACGCGGATGTTCTCGGCGGACAGGGCGCCGCGCAACGGCACTTCAATTTGAATCGGTTCGAGGCTTAAGTAGGCGTAGTCTTGAATAACGGGGATGACGAACTTGGCGCCGCCGTGAATGGTAATTGCCGCGCCCTTGGTGGAGCCGGTCTTTCCATAGATCACGAGCACGCGATTCGAAGGGCAGCGCTTGTAGCAACGGATGAAGAACATCACGAAGCCGAAGAAGACCATCGCGGCGAGGCCAATGGCGATGGCGGTGATGACGCCTGCTGGCAAGTCTTGTAATTGAGCGAGGAGTAGCATGGGGAAAGCTCCGGGGCTTTTGTGAAGGCTGGTATTGGGTAGGTCAGGCTCCTGCCTGACGCGGCTGAGGTGAATTCCATGTAGGTCAGGCTCCTGCCTGACGCAGTGTTGGCTAGTTGCGCGGTCCCGTCAGGCGGGAGCCTGACCTACGGGCGCAATGGTCTCGCAGAACGATTAGGAAAACTTAGGTTGCAATTCCTTGAACGCTGAATGGACTGCGGGATGGTTGCGATGTTTATGACGATTTCGCGGGCGCTATTTTTCACCCGCGAGCGGCGTCACTTCGAGGATGGAGTTGTTGACGACGGAAACGACAGTGATCAGTTCGCCCGTTTTGAGCGGGTTGGCCCACTTGGTGATCGCCGGGTACTCCATTTGGCGGCTCGCCAAAGTGACCTGCACTTTGCCTTCGCCCGACGACTGCGCGGGAATCGTGAGATAGACCACGCCGCGCTGGCCGATCGCCCGAGTGATCCGAACGGTATTGTCGGTGTTGAGTTTCATCATGCTGCGAAGGAGGTAGTAGACGCCTGAGAGAGCCGTGAAGCCGCAAACCGAAGCAAATCCAAGCTGCACGAGCGCCGGCAGTTGCAGGCTTGCCGCGCCGAGACCGCCTAGGCCAAAAAAGGCTGCGCCAGCGGTGACGGTTCGCAGCGAAAGCATGGCGAAAAGCCAGTTGCCATCGAAATGCGACTCGTGGCTAGGCTGGCCATCGCCGTGGTCGACATCGATATGGTCGCTCGCCGCGCCGTCATGGTGCAGGTCACCGCCAAAATCATGGTCGCCCCCAAAGTGGGCAAAGCCCAGCACTGTGAGCAAGAACTGGCAAACCAGGATCGTGCCACCGGCAATCGCACAAAAAAGAAAAATCCAGCTGAGCACCTTTACGTCCTCTTTAAGAAGGCGAAATCCCTGCTTCGGGATGATAGCGTCATTTGAGGAGTCGCGTCGCGCTATCAGTTCAGGCGAATTCGCGGCGAGTAACTCCGTATTGGGGCAAGTAGCGAAAACGCTCGATTTTTCGTAAAAAGCGGAGCTGCAAAGCGTGGTCTTGGTTGAACGATGGAAGCGAGCCTGCCTTGGATTCACCGGAAAATTCGTCACGAAAATCATTGGGGAGGGAGACCAATTCCTCACCCATTTGGCTATTCATCGCCGTCGAGGGAGGGCTCGCGGTTGTCGGAATCCTCCTCGCCTGGGCAGCGGGCATCCATGCACTAGGGCGTCCCAGCGGAGTGGAAGAAGGTTCACTGGTGAAACCGATTGCCCTGGGAATTGGAGTTGGCTTGGTTTGCTTCGTCGTCATGTCTGGACTCGATCGACTGAATTGGGAACCGCTTGCGAGGCTGCGTGAAGTCGTCGAACAGGCGATGGCCAAGCTCCTGCGCGAAGCCACGTTATGGCAGATCGTCGCTTTGGCGGGGGCGGCCGGTATCGGCGAGGAAGTGTTGTTCCGCGGCTTTTTGCAGCAAGGCGTTGCGGACGCGATGAAGCGACTCGAGTTCGACTTTGTTCCGGCACAATGCATTGCGATCGGCGCCGCATCGCTGATCTTCGGGCTATGTCATGCCATGACCAAGACCTATCTGGTCGCCGCAACGCTCATGAGTGTGATCCTCGGCTACTTGTATCTTTACGCAGACCATATTCTGGCGCCAATTGTGGCGCATGGCTTATACGATTTCATCGCAATCTTGTATTTCGTTCGAAGTCGAAACAACTAAATGGCTCTCCATCCCAACCCGAAGCGTAAGCGAGGAATCCCTCGCTTACGCTTCGCCTCGGGACAAGGAAGCCTTGCAACTCAATATCAACACGAAAAGGCAACCATGAAAAACGTAACGCTCCCCGTCGAACTCTTTAAGAACAATCGCGAGCGCGTCGTCAACCGGATGCTGCCGAGTTCACTCGCCGTATTGAATTCTAATGACATCATGCCGACGAACTGTGATGGCACGATGTTGCTGCATCAAAACTCGGACCTTTTCTATCTAACCGGCATCAATCAAGAAGAAACGATGCTGCTTTTGGCGCCCAGCGCGTTCGACGAAAAGGTGCGCGAGATTCTCTTCATTCGCGAACCGAACGAACATCTCAAGGTTTGGGAAGGGCACAAGATTTCCAAGGAGGAAGCGACTCGAATTTCCGGCATTAAGAATGTCAAATATCTCACCGAGTTTCGAGGCATATTCCATCCATTGATGTGCGAACTCGAACACGTCTATCTCAATGCGAACGAACATCCGCGCTCGGTAGTCGAGGTCCAATCGCGGGATGCCAAGTTCATTCGCGACTGCCAAGAAGCCTATCCGCTGCATCACTACCATCGCCTCGCGAGGATCATGAGCGAGATGCGGGTCTGCAAATCACCGCACGAAGTTGACATCATCAAAAAGGCCTGCGGCATTACACGCGATGGATTTCTACGCGTCCTCAAAATGGTCAAGCCAGGCGTCAACGAAGCCGAAATCGAAGCCGAATTCGCCCACGAATTCATCCGAAACAAGGCGACTTTTGCCTATAACCCGATCGTTTGTACCGGCGAGAACAACTGCGTTTTGCACTACAACGAAAATGACAAGGTGTGCAAAAAAGGCGAGCTTATCTTGATGGATGTGGCGGCCGGCTACGGCCAATACAACTCCGACTTAACGCGAACGATTCCCGTGACAGGTAAGTTCTCACGTCGCCAAAAGCAGGTGTATCAAGCCGTGCTGAGGATCTTCCGGCAGATCGTCGCCGAGATGAAGCCGGGCGCCTACACGAAAGATCTTCGCAAGCTCACCGAGGAATTGACGTCGAAAGAATGTGTTGATTTAGGGCTTCTGAAGCCCTCGGACATTAAGAAGCAGGATCCCGACAATCCAGCCGTCAAAAAATACTTCATGCACGGTGTAGCCCATTCATTGGGCCTCGATGTCCATGACCTCAGCCAGATCAATCAACCTATCACGCCGGGTTGGGTGTTGACTTGTGAACCAGGTATCTACATTAAAGAAGAGGGTTTTGGCGTTCGCCTGGAGAACAACATCCTCGTGACCGAAACCGGAACGGTGGACTTGATGGAAGATATCCCAATCGAAGCCGACGAAATCGAGTCCCTAATGGGTCCCTAAAGCGTGTCCCAGAAACATGCGTCGTCGAGTGGCATCGGGTGGCGGGGGCTAATTGCCTAAAAACCGCCTCAAAAGCACGAGAACTTCGACCGGCAATTTGCCCCCGAAATTCCGCGAATTTTTTGGCAATTTTCGCCACCAAATGACGCCACAAGGTTCGTAAAATTGGCGTGCCGCGACGAGCGCCCAAGCGCCCGCCCACGGGCGCACCTGCCGGAGCCACCCTCTCTGCAAATGAACTTGGCAATCTAAGACCTCCTCTGGCAACCTAAGCCCTAGATAGTGGCCATCTAGGCCTTCTAGGCAGCCTAAAGAAAACAAGCTCTTTTTCAATCTGTACGTCGAGATGATCACCTCAAATGAGGAGCCGATTGTTAAGCTGCGGAAAAATGGGTGTAACCGGCCGAGCGCGGGCCGCGTCACCCAATTTGCCAGGGAGTCCGACTCCGGAATGCGACAACCCGGATGAAGCACGAATCAAACCAGCGGGCACGCCTTCAGGGCCAACCGCCAAGCTCGTGGCGCGACGATCTCGCGAGATCGCACGGCGTGCAACGAATTGGTTTCGCTGCTGTACGCGCTCGTCGCCAAAATCGTCCGGCCCTACGCCAAACGGAAGCGGTGGAACGCGTTCGGCGACAAATTCGATATGTCGGGGCGCCGTTTCGATCGTTCGCGCTACACCAAGCCCCATTTTTTTCGCAAAAACCACTCGACAGTGTAAATCGCGCTCATCAAGAGAACAAAAATCCAAGCGTCGGGCGCCGAATCGCCGAGGCCCCATTTGCGGCGGACCTCAACTTTTTGGTCGTCCGGTTGGGCAGCGAGCTCGTCGAGTAGATCGCCAAGTTGTTCGGGCGCGACCATGTGACCGCCGACTTCTTTGGTGGCAGCGGCAAGGCGAGTCATTTGATCAATATCGGCGCCGAGGCTTTGCATTTCGACGTCTTGATCGAGCACCATGCATTGGCTGGCGGCGCGGCCGATTTCCTTGCCGTTGCGAGTTGCGACGATTTCGAGTGAGTAAAACCCCGGATCGCGAAGGGGCGCCGATGTGCCACGAAATTCTTCGCCAGAACCCGTGACATTGATAGTGGAAGATTTGCCGCTGGGGCCTTTGAGCGTGGCGACAAAGGAGGCGTCCGTGAGCACTTCGCCTTCGGCGCCGCGTGCGCCGGCGCTGAAGGTCAGTTTAACGCCAGGAGTAAGGCGAGCTTGATCGAGTTTGAGCCAGACATCGTTTTGCGCAAGATCTTCGCGGCGGACAAGCCAGAGGATGACTTGTCGCCAAAATCGGCGATGCTCGTTTTGAAAGCCATAGTTCCACCAGCGGCGGGTTGATTCACCGGCAAATGCGAGGACTCGCCCGGCGCCATATTCGCTGGAGACGAGGATCGGGCGGTTGTCGGGGGTCGCGAGGAGGATGCGCCCGCGTTCTTTGACCGATTCGAAGAGGTTGGCGCCTTCGAGCGGGGGGAGTTTTTTCCAGGTCGCTTCGTTCTCGGCGGCGGCGGCGATGCGGGTGATCGAATGTGCCGCTTTGGGAAGTGCAACGAGTGGGCCTTCGAGGTGCAGGTCGGGTCGAGGCGGTTCGTTAAGCTGCTGTTTTTCGAAACGCCCGATCTCGATTGGCAAGACCGGCGCGAGTGGGGTGCCGCCATAGTTTCCCGCGCCGAAGCTATACAGACCGCCGATCATCATGAAGCCTTGGCCGCGATCGATCAGGGTTGCCAATTCGCGAAGGTCCGTTTCGGTGAACGCACTAGCGTGGACGCTTTCGAAGATCACCGCGTCATACTTGGTTTGGCCAAGCACTTGGCCGAGTTTGACGGGCCAGCTGGCCCGTTCATGAAAATCGAGCCATTGAAAATCAATTTCGATTTCGGGCGAGGCATCAAGCGAGCGACGGAGGCGATTTTGCTCGCCTAGGAGCGTGCCGCTGATGTAGAGAACTCGAATGCCGCCATCGAGCACCCGCAAGAAGGAAACGAGTTCGTTGTTCTTAGCGACGAGTTCGCCATCTTGAGGCGGAACACGGAGGGCAAGTTGGAATTCGCCCGATTTGTCGGGCACGTACTGCATGGAGACATCGATCAACTCGGAGTCTTGCTCAACTTTGAACATTTCTCGCTTGATCACTTGGGACTTGCCGGCGCGATCGGTAAGGACGAGTTCGACGGGGATCGGTTTGCCGCGAAAGCCGCGGACTCGAACGGCGCCTTGGACTTTGAGAATGTTCTTGATGAAGACGTCGTAGCGATCGGGAAGGGATTCGACGGCGACGTCGCGAGACTGTTCGCCGGAACCGACGGGACCGAAAACGATGGGAAAGAGCGGAGCGCCGATTTGCGCGAGTTCACGGGCGGCATCTTGCGGATCGATGCGCGGCGTGATCGCAGTCTGGGCGCCATCGCCGAGGAGCACGACGCCGACGATTCGCTTCTGCCCCGACTCGCGCTGCACGAGATCAGAGAGGTTGGTGCCGATATCGGTCTCGATGCCATCGGGCGATTTGGGAAGGCCTAAATCTGGTTTACTGGCATCGGCGTCATGGAGCTTAGAGTCGTACGCGAAGACTTTGATCTCCATCTTCTTGGCGACGGTGTCAAACTTTTTCCCGGCCGCGCGGAGCGTTTGCAATTGCGATTGCCAGCGCGTTTTTGACGAGTCGGTGTCGGGCAGCTGCATGCTTTTGCTGCGATCGAGCATGATGAGCAGCACCGAGGGGAGCTGTTTGTCCTCCACCAGCATCAGGCCGGGCCGGAGCATCGCTAACGCAAGTAGAAGTAAAAGCGCGATTCGAAGGCCAAGTAGGACTCGCCGCTTTTTGGGATCGAGGTCGCGGAAAGTGGGTCGCAGGAATGCGAGCGCAAAGAGCATCGCCACCGCCAAAAAGACGGGGAGGTAGCCATTGGCGATCGGTTCGGCGTACCAAGTAAGCATGACTGTCGCGCGTTACCGCGTCGCTCCTTTGTAGAAGCGATTGGCGAGTAAGTTTTCGAGGGCGAAAACGATGGCCAGAAGCGACACGATCATGGGGTAGAAATCGCGCCCGCGACGGGCGCTGGTGAGGCTGTGCTCGATCTCCGACAGATTGCGGGCAACCTGATAGCGATCTTTACCAAAGGACTCTTCCAACTGCGGCTTGGGAATTCGACTTAAGTCGGTCGCGCCAACAGGAAGGCGGACGCTGAAGCCTCGGGTGAGGGGACCGCCGCGACTTCCTTTGAGTCGAAAGATGCCGAGCTCATTGGTGGTCGAGACGGTTAATATGCCACTGCGGGCGACGATTTCCGTTGCGACGCCGCGCGGGGAGAAGAGTTGGTACCGATCGGGATAGAGTTTTTCGTCGTTTTGGAGCGACACGATTTGGCCCGGTGTGAAGTTGAGCTTGTCGCGGCGCGCGGAGCAGAGGTAATCGAGGCTTTCGTTGGCGATGACGACAAAGGGCCAGGCGTCTTCGCCCGTTGGAATTTCA
>JBKJSI010000385.1:0-12075 GCA_046595915.1 Pirellulaceae bacterium | reverse complement strand
GCAAGCGGCATTTGCCGGGGGCCATTTCGTAGGTCGTGAATTCTTGTGCGCCTGACCAGCCGCCCATCGCAAGGGCTTCGGTGTTGTCGATCATCACTTTGACGGCTTCTGGCGTCGCCCAAGTGAGGGCTGCTTGTTGACGCTCAGCTAGACGGAGTCGCTCAGTTAACTCCACTCGCCCCGAGCGAATGAATCGAAAATCTTCGTAAGGGCGGAAGGTGTCGACAAACTTGTGCAGCTGGTCAACATTTTCGATTTGCAGGCCGGGCGACTTATCGCGGACGGCGACGAGCTTCTTGACGGCTTTATGTTTGACGGCTTGGGAGTTTTGCAGGTGGCTTGTGGGATCATCGATCACACGAGCCACATTAAGCGGCTCGCCGCGATCGTAGCGGATGAGAGCTTCGTTGAGTTCATTTTGAACCAGGTTTTCGATCTTGAGCACGGACCCGAAGCGCGGTGAGTAGATGGGCACCAAGTTGCTGGGTGTGATGCACTGTTTGCCGCAGCGGGCTTCATATGCGGCGATCGTGTCTTCGGGTTCGACGCCTTTGATTTCGTTCTTGCCATTGATGCGGGCGAGCGGATCTTGGTCGCCGCCATCGATCAGGTATTCATCGCGAGGCCAAGGGCGAGTGATACCATCGGGCGACCACTGCGCCGGCGGGGCAGGGGGGGTGCAAATGGGGGCGCCTTGAGGCTGGCCGCAGATGTTGCAGGGATAGCCGACGGGCTCGCTGTGTTCCATGCCATTCTCAAGGCCGGTGGGCAGGTAGGCGCCGACGCCGGGGAAGAACTGGGCGCCGGAGTAAGAACAGCGCTTCGGTTCATCGTGAGGCTTTGAATAGTTGTGAACGCTTTGAGGATTCTTTTGTTTGGGCTCGGCGGGCAGTTCTTGTTCAGCGATCACACCGGGTTGGGGAGGATCTTGAACGGGCTCGACGGCTTGGACTTGGCGGATCTCTTCGCGAGTTGATTTTGTTTTGCTGATGGTTCGCGAGGGCAGGGCAGGGGAGTGGTTGTTTTTCTGAAGGCCAGCATTCTTGAGACTGGCGTTCTGGATGGCGCCTTCTTTGGCTTGGACTTCCCACGGCGCGGTTCCGCGCTTGTAGTGTTTCACCATCGGCGCGGAGCCATAGATGAAGCGGCCGGTGTTCTTATCGAGCTCAGGAAGTCGCGAGCCGATTCGCAAGATCGCCATGGGGCGACCGAGGTGATCGGCGACCTTCAGCGGGTCTTCGGAGATCACTCTGCGGATGCGCTGATCTCGTGGACCGCCTTGCTCTGCGAGGGCTTGCAGCGGATGTTCGAGATAGATGATGCGGGTGACGAATTGGCCCTTGAGGGCGGCTTCGATTTCGTCTTGGGTGATTTCGATTTCGATCGGGTGTTTGCGTTCAAGGCCGATCGGCGGATAGAGGCGGTCGATCACTTCGATGGTGGGGAAGAGTTCGGCGCCATCTTGCAGCGGGATGTTGGTGAGCTGGAGTGTATAGACTTGGCCGATTAGGAGGCCCGCCATTGCGCAGTCTTTGTCGCTCGGTAAGAACTTGCCGGTACCCGCGAAGGCGATGTTCGTTCCCTCGGGTGCGAGCACTTCGACCGGTTGAAAATAGCCGCGAATGGGTCCGCCACGATCGAGTTGGCGTTGGCCGACTTCGCCTGGCGGAAGGCCATCGCGATGCCACATGTGGACTGGCGGCTGCGCCAGTGCTGGGGCGACGAGGCAGAAGAGTGAGAACGCAAGTAGAGCCGCGCTGGTGGTGATCGATTTGCTCATGAGGGGCGTTTTCCTTGCGGCATCAGCACTGGCAGAGCCAGTGGCACACGAAACCGTTGTTGGTTTTGGTGTGGTCGACTGGATCGCATCGCTCACGACGATGATCAGCCCCCTGTAACACAAAGACCGCGACGAAGTGCGTCCGTGCAGTTCGTCGCGGCGACGATTCCCCGCTTCTGGCTTGTCGCGAGAAGGGATTGAGCGTCGCTTCAATGCGCCGCTCCATCCAGGGATGTTTTCAACGGGATTCGGCTTCGCCAGTGCCTGTTCCACAAATTTCGGCCGTCCTTCGGGGGCTTCCGCTACGCGGTGCGCCCCCGCCACCCGGATTGAACTTTGTGGACTAAGAACTAGTTGCGAGCTTCGGCTCGGGGCAATCCAAAGGCTGGGGCCGGATGGATGCTCTGTTCACGCACTCGTGCATGATGAGGCGGCTTGGGGTAGCTGAGGCCCGGTTGCTGCCGAACATCAATTCGCACTCGCGATGGAGGTTCAGGAATATGAACGTGCGTGTTGTTCTTGATCACATGCTTCTGGAGTCCGGCGGGCACCCCTAGTGGTATGTGAGGAGGGCCAGGCAGTCCAATTGGCGTTCCGGTGTAAGGATGGCCATATTGGGGCGCGGTGACGCCTGCGACAAATTGTGGTGGAGGGCTTGGAGGTCCACCGCCGTAACCTGGAGGGCAGTTCGGGTCGCCGTAGCCACCCATTCCGCCGCCCATTCCAGCAGCCGCAGCTGCATCGCCGGGCATTTCAAGATCTTTTCCGCCGATGCGGATGATCGCCATGATCACGCCCCGTTTGTCGGCTTCGACAATCGGATCGACGCCTGGATCAAGACGAGTGCTGACGAGCGTTTGCAGGCCGCCCGCGACTGCGAGGTCTTGGTATTCGGCATCTGGCAAATAAATGACCTTGGTCACAAAGTTGCCGGCCCCGACTTGATCGAAGTCTTCTTCGGTGAAGCCAACAGGGATCGCGGTGTGCGCGAGGAACGCATCCGAGCGGGGAGTCGCGTTGGCGACTTCAAGCGTCGGATAGAGTTCAACGCCTTCGCGGCCTTCGATGTTGGTCAACTTGAGGCGATAGATACCGCCTTGGGGGAAGTTCAGCTTGGCGGGGGCGACAAGCGCCTCCGAATCAAACTGACCGACGCCCATCACGTCGTAGGAGATTTGCATCGCGGGTTGCGCGGCGAAATCGACCTGGACGGAAGGCATCACCATCGGCCCGCTATAACCTGGCGGCGGCGCTTGTGGCGCCAGCACACCTGGACCAGGGCCACCGACACCGGGGCCTGGTTCCGACAGCATTTGAGCTGGCGGCAGGTTGTGTTGTTTGAGAGGGACATTGCATCCCACCGCCGTAATAGCGGCGGACGTGAGGAGCGCCCAGGACTTCCAACGAATCTTCATCGGTTCCCCCTTACGGATCACCCCCGCCTGGGACGTGCTTCATCCTGGACCGGGCAGAGTGGCTTGTTTCGATTGTTCGACGTTTCGCCGACTTTCGTCGGAGGTTTGGGTCGCTGACTGATGTGGACAGCAACTTCACTCCCGACCTACAATCCCGCCCCCCTATGGGCTTGGAGTGAGTCGGCGACATCTTGATTTCCAGCGCTCTTGCTTAAGGCCAAAGTGAGGCCGAATGCGCGAGCGCTGAAGACCGAGAAAACGTCTCTGCGAATGTTGTTCGGCTCGGCACAACGCGTAACTTTGGCAAAACCGGCATAACCGCACCATGAACCGATCCTACTATTCTTTGCTGACGCTCCTTCTTTGCCCTTTCCTGCTGCTCGGAGCGATCTCTGCGGCACAGGAAGAGCCGGTCATTCTTCCTTCGTCTTATGATTTGCCGGAAGATATCGCCTATTTTCCCAAGGGCCCCGAATTCAAGCTGCAACAAGAGGCTGCGGCGATGCAGGCTTACCGGGATGAGCAAGCGGCCGAGTTGGTCTCGAAGATAGAGTTGGTCTCTAAAGATGACTCGACTAATGGCAACAAGCTTCTCGCCGATTCGCTAGCGATGCTAGGCAAGCAGCGGACCGTGAGCGCGAAGTTGCGGATCAAGACGATGGCCTATGGCCATGAGCTCGTGGGAACCGGCGAGTATCAGCAGATGGGCCTCGGCGCGAGCCCGATGTTGCGGCTCGAGATGAAAATTCCGATTGGTGAGCAAGTCACGAGCAAGTTGCAAGTCAGTAATGGCAAGATCATGTGGACCCGCGTCGAGATCGCTAAGAATGAGCCACAGGTTAGCCGGGTTGATCTCGAGCGGATTCGCGAACAGGTGGAAAAGCAGAAGGTGACGCCGCATATCGATCCGGCGATTAACTGGATGATGTTCGGTGGGCTGTCGCGACTCTTGGCCGGGCTTTCCGCTAATTTTGAGTTTGGGGAAGCTCGCGCGGATGTCCTGCAAGATGAACCGGTCTGGATTGTGACCGGAGTTTGGAAGCCGGAGGCGCTCGCGAAGGTGGCTTCGCATCTCAAGAATGATGTACTGGCCAAGAAACCGGATGTACTCGCGAGGTTGCCGCCTCATTTGCCGGTGGCGATCAATCTGGTGCTCGACCGCAGCGAGAAGGGGGCCAACTTCCCCTTCCGAATCGAGTATTTGCATCTAGCCGACGGCAAAGCGACGCTGGGGCCTGACTCCACCACACCTTATTTGGTGCTCGAACTCTATGAGGTCGACTTTGATGCCGACCTCAACGCGAAAATGTTCGACTTCCGCCCCACCGACGCCGAAAGCGTGGTGGAGCAGACGGAGATTTATTTAAAGGATCTGATGCCGGAGAAACCGGTTACGGCTCAGGAATCGAGCCGGCGGGTTAAGTAAGGATATGCCGCTCTGGCCAATTAGTTGTTCATTGCGCCGGCTGCTGCGCCGCCAGCGGCGAGCATCATGGAGATGATGTTGATGACAATTGCAATGCCCCACAATACCAGAGCAACAATTCCCAGAATCTTGCCGATATTTGTAGTGCTTTCGCCCGATCGATCCATCGTTCCCGCTTGCATTTTCTTGAGATCGCCGTTGCCCATCAAAATCGCAGCAATGCCCAGTGGTGCGCAACAAAGTAAACTGACGATTCCGAGGATTCATATCGTTGTTGCGCGATGAGGCTCAACATTTCCGCCAGCTACTGGAGAGGAATAGGGATTGCTGCTCATTGGTTGCTTTCTGTTGGATTAGATTGGTAGGGAGCCCAAGTTGGCCGAGAGTATATCCGGGCGTGCAAGACAAAATAGCGCTCTTCGCTAAGAAATCGCTTTTTGACGCGCCAAGCCGTGAGACGCAATTGACGGCGCCACGGCAAAACAGACGCTCAACGAGCGATCTATCTGGCGTGGCAGCGTAAGTTGCAGGCTTTTGTAACGGGGCATTTCAGCCCTAGTAGCCCTCTTGCAAGCGACTGTTTCGTTCGTAAAGTGGTTTGGCGTCAAGGGTTTCGTCGATTGCCGGGTTTTTTACCGGTAATTGTGCGCCCCAGGGGTGCGACTGAACCCGCCGTCAGTGCGATTCGTAGCAGCCAACACAGGGCAATATGCCTCTGCAAAAGATGTTTGGCTCGAGTTTTCAGCATCGCGGAATCCAGCAGAAGTAAGGCACGATGACAGATACAAAGACTGAAGAAAAAGCGGTTCGCGGCTCAACCAGTGGCCGGCCGATGATCGAGGCGATCGGCCTCTCGAAGTTTTACGGCGTCTTCGCGGCGACACGCGATGTTAACTTCGTCGTGAATAAAGGTGAGGTTGTGGCCTTCTTGGGGCCCAACGGCGCCGGCAAAAGTACGACGATGAAGCTGTTGACTGGGTACCTTGCCCCGTCGGAGGGGGTCGCCAAGATCGCCGGGCATGACATGGGGCGCGATCGGATCGCCGGTTCGCAGGTGCTGGGGTATCTGCCGGAAAATGGGCCGCTCTATCCCGACATGACGCCGAAGACGTTGCTCGATTTCTTCGGCACCGCGCGCGGAATGACCAAGGCGCGGATCAAGGATCGGATTGAAGCCGTCGTCGATCTTTGTGTTTTGGGCAGCGTGGTCAATAAGCCGATCGCAAAACTCTCGAAGGGTTTTCGCCAACGCGTCGGCATGGCTCAGGCGCTGCTTCATGAGCCGGAAGTACTCATCATGGATGAGCCGACGGCGGGGCTCGATCCCAATCAGATTCGCGAAGTTCGCAACATGATGCGGAAGCTCGGGCAGGAGAAAACGATTCTCCTTTCGACGCACATTTTGCAAGAAGTCGAAGCGATGGCGAGCCGCGTTATTTTGATTAACGAAGGTCGCGTGAAATATGACGGCCCCACGAGCGGTCTCAGTGAAAAGTATCAAACGCTCGACACGGCATTCCACAAGTTAACGGCCTAGGCAGGGAAAACGACCGGCAAGTCGC
The DNA here is from genome assembly GCA_046595915.1 of Pirellulaceae bacterium. GTDB lineage: Bacteria > Planctomycetota > Planctomycetia > Pirellulales > Pirellulaceae > JBKJSI01. The sequence goes on along the minus strand of JBKJSI010000385.1, from coordinate 5,892 downwards.
CTAATAAGGCGGTGCGGTCTCCTGAAACATTCACCGATACGTTGTTCGAAGGTAGGTAATCGAAGATGGAAGTGCTCATTGGTCTTATCTATCTCTTCTGCATCGATGCGTTGGTCATCGCAGGTCTGTTAGTGCTCGCGATTGCGATACATGCCCATCGCAATCGCAACTTCGTGGCCTACTTTACGAATCCCACGGGCTACGTCTTTTTGTGCCTTTTCGTGCTCTTGGCTTCGGCGGCGGCGTTTTGGCCACACGAGTTTTTTACCAGCAACCTCGCCAATCTCGATCAGCTCAATCGCTACTTGCCTTACATCATGGTGATCTTTATTCCTGCGATCACGATGAGCATTTGGGCGGAAGAGCGTCGCCAAGGCACCGATGAGCTTTTGCTAACCCTGCCTGCCACTGACTTTGATATCGTCGTCGGCAAGTACTTTGCAGCGGCGGGTATCTTTACGGTGTCGCTGCTCTTCTCGCAGGTTTCCAACTTTCTGGTGCTCGCGCTGCTGTCGACGGGCGACCTGGACATCGGCCAATTTGCGGTAACTTATCTCGGCTATTGGCTCGTCGGTCTCGCAATGCTCGCGCTCGGCATGGTGGCCTCGTTCCTCACGAACAACCTTACCGTCGGCTTCGTGTTTGGTGTGATCTTCAATCTTCCGCTAGTGGTGCTTGCTTGGGCCGATGTGATCGTCCCGGTGGAAACGCTGGCCCAGGTCGTAAGTCGCTGGAGCATCTCGCAGCAGTTTCAAGACTTTGGCCGCGGTGTGATCACCTTCTCTGGCCTGGCTTACTTCGGCATGACGATCGCCTTTGGGCTGTACTGCGCGATGGTGCTTATCGGGCGTCGCCACTGGCTCGGTGGCCGCGATGGCGAGTCTCGGATTTGGCATTATCTGCTCCGCGTCGTGTGCTTCATTGTGATCGTGCTTGGTTTGAACCTTGTTCTCTATCGCTATAACCCCTTCCGCAGCGATCTGACGGATCAAAAACTCAGTTCCGCATCCAAAGAGACAATCGAGATCCTCAAGAAGCTCGAACCCAAAAATAAAATCGTTATCAACGCCTTCATCGGCACACCGATTCCCGATCGCTATGTCCGCACGAAATTTGAACTCCTCGCCATGCTCCGCGAGTTTGAGTCGCGCTCGCGGGGGAACATTGAAGTCAATATCCATGACAACCTCAGCACCGTTGGCGACGAGGCAAAACGAGCCGAAGACCTTTATGGCATCCGCCCGCGCTCGGTGAATTTGAATGAGCGCGGCGTCACCAAGGAAGCAGAAGTTCTGCTCGGCGTTGCGATCACCTCCGGCCTCGAAAAAGTCGTCATTCCCTTTTTCGATTCTGGTCTTCCTGTTGAGTACGAACTCATTCGCTCCGTGTCGACGGTCGCCCGTCCCGCGCGGCGGACGATCGGAATTGTGAATACCGATGCCAACCTGATGGGCGGCTTCACGATGGTCGGTGGCATGATGCCGCAGAATATTCCAAAGCAACTCATCGTCGACGAGCTCGAAAAGCAATATCAGGTCGAGCAAATCGATGCGACGGGACCGATCGCCGTCGAGATTGATGATCCGGAAAATCCTGGCAAGAAGAAGCGTAAGTACGACATGATGATCGTCGCACAGCCTTCTTCGCTCAGTGATCCGCAATTGGACAATGTCATCTCCGCCATTCGCCTCGGCCAGCCAACCGCGATCTTCGAAGATCCCTTTCCTTACTTCTTCCAGGGCGTGCCCGGAACGAGTGAGCCGAAGCAGCAGCAGGGCGGCATGTTTGGAGGCGCTCCGCCGCCACAACAGAAGGGTGACATTAAGCGCCTTTGGCGAACCCTCAATATCGATGTGCGGCCCGAGCGCATTGTCTGGCAAAAGTACATGCCTTACCTGCGTCTCAACCTGAGCGCGATCAACGACTCCTGGGTCTTCGTTCGCAAAGAAGCGCCCGGGGCAGGGGAGGCCGCTTTTTATGAAGGCGATGCGGTAAGCTCAAACCTCGAAGAACTACTGTTCCTCGCTCCAGGATCCATTCGGCCTTCAGCGTCAACAGATCACAAAATCACCGATCTCGTCGAGACGGGCAACCAAACCGGCACGATTGCCGTGACCGATTTGCAAAACGTTCTGCGACTCGGCGAAGCGCTCAGCCAATATGCGGGGCCGCCCACGAAATTGCGATACAGCGTTGCCGCTCGAATTCAATCGAGCAACCTCACCAAAACGGCGCCGAGCAGCGAGAAGAGCGATGAGAAGAAAGAGGCAACGACCGGCAAGACTTCGGCCAGTGGAATGCCCGGCATCACTCCTGTAAAACTCACGCAGGATGACGAGAAGGCCCCGCCAAAGCCATCGGCAACGCCACCGGAAGCCGTGGCCGACAAGATTGATGTGATTTATGTCGCCGATCTCGATTGCCTTTCGTCGCAGTTCTTAATGATTCGCGCGGCGGGCGCTCAAGACACCGTCGCCGATTTCCGCTTTGACAACGTTCCCTTCGTGCTCAACATCGTCGACTCTCTCGTGGGCGACGACAGCTACCTCGAGATCCGCAAACGCAAACGCCGCTACGGCACACTGAAAGTCGTCGACAAAGAAATCGAGACCTTCAAGCTCGAACAACAAAAAGAACTCGCGAAAGCAGAAGAGGAGCTGAAAAAGAAGCAAGACGAAGGAGAGGCCGCGGCAAACAAGGCGAAGACGGAGCTCGAAGAAAAATTCTCGGAGCTGCAGAAGAAACAAGCCAAGGGCGAAGACTTCGATATTGCCGAATTCTACCGCGTTCGAGCCCGGCTAGAACAAATCGTCGACGTTACTCAAAAGCGAATCGAGCAGGAGCGTCTTCAAATCGCCGCCGAGCGAAAGAAGAAAATTCTTGAGCTCGCGCGTCAAGAAGAACTTGCGATCGCCAGCATTCAAAATCGCTACAAGCTCGCCGCGCTCTTCCTTCCTCCAATTCCACCGCTACTAATTGGCATCGTGGTCTTTGCCTGGCGGCGCTTGCAAGAGCGCGAAGGCATTTCCAAGACGCGACGCCGTTAGTTCGCCGATCAATTCCGTCATGCAAATAGAATTGTCCATTCAAGATCGCCGCATCGCCAAATCGAGATAACCATGAACGAAACCACCAAAAGCTTGATCTTTGTCGGCGTCGCCGCGGTCGCTGCCATCGGCGCATTTCTCGCGCGGCCCACCGCCACCATCAATCCGGACGGCCCCGAAATCAAAACGCTGTTTGAGACGTTCAAGGATCCGAGCGTTGCGCGGAGTCTCGAGATCGTTCGCCCCGATGAGACGACATCAACGATTCAGAGCTTTAAGGTGCAGCAAGAGAATGGCCTATGGGTCATTCCTTCGAGCGGCAACTATCCCGCCGATGCGAAAGACCGCCTCAAGAATGCCGCGACCGCGCTCATTGGCCGTGACGTGATTGGCGTTGCCACCGACAAGCCCTCGGAGCATGAGCTCTATGGTGTGGTGCTGCCCGATGCGAGCAAGACGCTTTCCAACCTCAAAGGCGTGGGGATTCTGGTCTCCGTCAAGGACGCCGCTGGGAAAGATCTCGCGAGTCTGATCATTGGCAAGTCACCCAAGGGCCAACCCGATCAACGATTCGTTCGCCAACCAACACAAGACCGCGTCTATGTCACCAAAATTAGTCCCGATCAGATCTCCGCCAAATTTGAAGATTGGATCGAGAAAGATCTGCTCAATCTCAATCCACTCGATGTCAATGGACTCGACATCAAGAATTACTCGCTCGTCCCCGTCCGCGACCAATCGGGACAAACGCGATTGGCTCAGCAGAAACGGGCTGACATGAACTTCCAGTTTGACGAAAAGCTAAATCAATGGACGCCAAACAAAATGGTCGTCTACACAGGCCAGATTCCAAGGCAAAAAGAGCAGCCCGCTCCGCTCTCCGAACAAGAGGAAGTGAACAGCGCCAAGCTCGACGAACTCAAGACAGCCCTCGACAACCTCCAAATCGCCGGCGTGCGACGTAAAGCAGCCGGAATCGCCGCCGATTTCCAAGCCGACAAGAGCATCGCCGACAACGCGGAAGCTCAGTTAGCACTCAAAGAGAAGGGCTTCTATCCCATTCCCAATGACAAAGGTGAACTGGAAATTTACGGCACTGACGGCGAAATGCGAGTCTTCTGCAAGGATGGAGTGATCTATGACTTGCGCTTCGGCGACGTCGATCAAGGTGAACAGGGAAAAGCAACAAATGAAGTCAATCGGTACATGCTCGTTTCGGTGAAGCTCAATCACGACGCCATTCCGCCGCCAGTCCTCGAAGTCGAACCCGCCGGCCCTGAAACACCGAAAGAGGGCGAGAAGAAAGAGGAAGCAAAGAAGGAAGGGGAAAAGAAGGAAGACGACAAGAAGGCCGATCAGCAAAAGCCAGATGATGTCGCCGCTGAAGCGAAACTAGCGCAGGATCGCGAGCGGATCAAAAAGGAGAATGAGCGGAAGACAAGCGAATACAACATCAAGCTCAACAAAGCAAAAAACCGCGTCAAGGAACTCAACTATCGCTTCGCGGACTGGTATTACCTCGTCTCCGACGAAACCTTCAAGAAGCTCAGCCTCACACGGTCCGACCTCGTGAAGGAAACCGAAGGCGCGGTAAAGGAAGGCTACGGTATCGATGCCTTCCGCGCCCTTCAGCATGAAGGAATCAAGCCGCCTCCACCGAAGCCAAAAATGCCAAGCATGCCGCCCGGCGGCAGGTTTCCTGGCGGTGGACCTGGGTTTGGCCAACAGTAAATGTGTTGCGATTGAGGTGCATGGATCAATTTCCCTGATGGCTTACGAAGCCATCAGGGAAATTCTTTTTATCGGGGCAGGGCAGGGGGCCCGTTATTTCTAACGAGCCGAAAATCACCAGAAAACCGCCGCCGCTCGTTACCCCCATGACGCGCTGGTTCAAACTCACCATCTCCTACGACGGGCGCGAGTTCGAAGGCTGGCAGCGGCAAAATACCAAGCGCACCCTCCAGCTGGAAATGGAAAAAGCCCTCGCGCGGCTCCTCGGTTATCACACCACGCTCATGGCCAGCGGCCGCACCGATGCCGGCGTGCATGCACTAGGCCAAGTCGTCAGCTTCGGCGCGGATACACATCACTCCGCCGAAACGATCCGCCGCGCGCTTTGCAACTACTTGCCGCATGACGTCGCGATCCTCCGCGTTCAAGAAATGGCGGGCAAGTTCCGCTCGATCGCCGATTCGATTCGCAAGCGCTATCGCTACGTGCTGCAAGATGGCCAAAAGCGCGATGTCTTCTCGCGATTCTACGCCTGGCACTCGTGGCGTAAGCTCAATATCGAGGCGATGCAAGAAGCGGCGAAGGTGCTTGTCGGAACGCATGACTTCGTCGCCTTTGAGGGCAGCGGTTCCCGCCGCGTCGGCACGGTTCGCACGATCTACGATCTTTCGATCGAGCGAATGTCGACCGAAGACTTCGGGCGCATCCACATCGAAGTCGAAGCAGATGGCTTCCTCTACAACATGGTCCGCAATCTCGTCGGAACACTGGTCGACGTCGGCTGCGGGCGGCGGCCCATCTCACATACAGCTAACTCCCTCAAGTCCAAAGACCGAACCAAAGCCGGCATGACCGCGCCGCCCCAAGGGCTCTATCTGCTCTGGGTTCTTTGCCGCGAACCGGGCGAAGTGATTCCGTCCCTTGATCTTCAGCCGATCAAAAAGCAGCTCATTGTTGAGCAGCCCGAGTAGCGGGGCAGGGCAGGGGGGTTACTCAACGATCGGAGCTTTGCCCATCAAATGGCTCGTCGAGTTGATCGTAAGCACTTCGACTTGGTCGCCGCGCCCGCGGATGGAGTTGAGACAGCAATTGGCTTGATGCATCTTCCGCGCGA
>JBKJSI010000334.1:0-6614 GCA_046595915.1 Pirellulaceae bacterium | reverse complement strand
TACTTGCATAGGGCGTCAATTTTCAATGTTGTTGTCCTTGGACGCAGCGTCGGGGCGGCCTATCGGAAATGGATGGCTACTGATACCGCTTTGGAAGCGATTTTGAGTTCTTCCCTTTTGCCGCTCTATGCGCGGGAGATCAACGAGATGCTTGCGCTCGAAACGGCTCTTCGCGAGCGATTTTATGACGAAATCACCGAGAGCCAAAAAGCGGAGTTTATTGACGGGAAGGTTATCGTGCATTCACCCGCTAAGCTGCGTCATATTGAAGCCTCTGATCGTTTGCTAAGACTACTTGGCCAATGGGTTGACGCCATTGGCGGAAAGTCATTGTCCGAAAAAGCGCTTTGCGTATTCACTCGCAATGATTACGAGCCGGACATCGTTTATTTTGGTCCTCAAAAGGCGGCGGCGTTAACTGATGTGACGATGAAATTTCCTGTCCCAGATTTTGCAGTTGAGGTTCTTTCTGAATCGACCGAGAAGTACGATCGTGGAGTCAAGTTCAAAGACTACGCCGCTCATGGTGTTCAAGAATATTGGATCATCGATCCGCGTGATGAATCTTTGGAGCAATATCTGCTTGGCGAAGATGGCGAATACTCGCTCAAACTCAAATCGACTTCGGGCGAAGTAACCAGCCAAGTCGTTCGCGGTTTTACCATTCCGATTCGCGCGATCTTCGATTCGGTGCTTCATCTGGCGACGATGAAGCGATTGATTGGATAAGGCGACATACTAGCCGGCCAATTTCTCCGGCAGACAGGCAAAGCCATCGGGGAAATTAGTGAGCTATGCCAAGATTTGCTGAATTACCTTGGCCGGTTCCACGCCGGTGAGGCGTTGATCTAGGCCTTGGAAGCGATAGGTAAATCGTTCGTGATCGAAGCCCATGAGCTTCATGATGGTGGCGTGCCAATCGCGAAGGTGAACCGGGTCTTTGGTGATGTTGTAGGAGAAGTCGTCGGTTTCGCCGTGGATGTGGCCGCCTTTGATGCCGCCGCCGGCCATCCAGATGGTGTAGCAGCGGGGGTGGTGGTCGCGGCCATAGTTTTCTTTGCTGAGGCCGCCTTGAGAGTAAATCGTGCGGCCGAATTCGCCGCCCCAGATGACGAGTGTGCTGTCTAAGAGGCCGCGCTGCTTGAGGTCTTGGATGAGGGCGTAGCAGGGTTGGTCGACGTCTTTGCACTGATCGGGCATGCGCCCGGTGAGGTTGCCGTGATGGTCCCAGTTGTTGTGATAGACCTGCACAAAGCGGACGCCGCGCTCGACCATGCGGCGGGCCATGATCGCGGTGTGCGCGAAGCTGCCGGGCTTCTTCACATCGTCTCCATACATCTTCATCACATTCTCGGGCTCATTGGTCAGGTCGGTGAGCTCGGGGACGCTTGATTGCATGCGATAGGCGAGTTCGAACTGTTGGATGCGGGTGTGCGTTTCGGGATCGCCCACTTGGGCGTAGTTCATTTCGTTGAGGACTTTGAGGCCGTCGAGCGTTTTGCGGCGGACTTGGGGGGGGACGCCGGGCGGGTTGTTGATGTAGAGAATCGGGTCGCCGCCGCTACGGAACGAGACGCCGGAGTGTTCGCCGGGGAGGTAGCCCGATTGCCAGAGGCGGGCCGAGATTGCTTGGACTTGTTCGGTGTTGCTCGGTTTGGCGACGAGGACGACGAACGTGGGCAAGTCGTTATTGAGGGAGCCGAGGCCGTAGGAGGCCCAGGCGCCGAGACAGGGGCGGCCGGTGAGTTGGTTGCCGGTTTGGATGAAGGTGATCGCGGGTTCGTGGTTGATCGCTTCGGTGTTCATCGACCGGATGAAGCAGAGGTCGTCGACCATCTTGGCTTTGTTCGGCATTACTTCCGATACCCACATGCCACTTTGGCCATGTTGGGCGAATTTGTATTTCGACGGCGCGATTGGGAAGCGCTTTTGGCCCGAGGTCATGGTCGTGAGCCGCTGGCCCATGCGGATCGATTCGGGGAGGTCTTTGTCGTACCACTCGTTCATCACCGGCTTGTAGTCGAAGAGGTCTAGCTGCGAAGGGCCGCCGACCATGTGCAGGTAGATGATGTGCTTGGCTTTGCTGGCGAAGTGCTGGAGCGTTTTGGGATCGCTCTTGGCGCCATCAGCTACTCCGTCATTGGCAACCGCCCAGCCGCCCATGCCGCCTTCTTTGCCTAGCAAAGTGGCTAGCGCGGCCCAGCCGGCGATGCTGCCGGCTTTGCCGAAGAATTGACGGCGTGATTCGGCTTGGATGTATTCTTGTGCGGGATGCATATGAGGTTCCCCTCCAGGAGCGAGGTTAATTTGCGGGAGTTGCGGCGAGCTCGGGATAGAAAGGCTTGACGATGGCGGACATGAGCACGCCGGCGATGAGCCATTCGGCGAGGGCGCCGATTAGGCCATCCATCACCCAGAGGTTTGGAAATCGATACCAGATTCCATAAGAAGCATCGATTGATAGCCAAGAAATCAGGCCGATCAAAAAGCAGACGGCGAGTCGAGTGGTGAAGCCGTTGCGAGGCGACATACAGGCTAAGACAAAACTGCAAAGTAGCGCCGCAAGGACATTGGAGCCAAACTCCATGCCTAACTCGCGAGGGGCCATCGGCTTCTCGCCTGTTCGGCCGATGAATAAGAGCCCATTGGGGCCATCCATATATTTCTTCTCGTGCTCTTCTGTTTTGGCCTTCATTTCTTCCGGCTTGGCATTCATCGGGATTTCTGGGAATCCGTAAACGCCAGGCTCAAGCTTTTGAACTTTGATGGTTTCGACCAAGGCGGACTCATCGGGCAAAGCAACGGCAGCTCTCGATTGCAGAAAGAAGACGGAGTGCGACACACCTCCGACCATGAAGATGGCGATCCCGCCGAGAATGCCCGCCAAAATAACTCGGATCATTTGTTGAGCACCTCGTCTAGGTTCATCAGTTCGTTGGTTAGCATCGTCCAAGCGGCCAGTTCCTTGGCGTCGATTGTTTCTGGCGCTTTCGATTCGCCTTCGGCGATCAGTTGCTTGGCGTCGGATTCATTGGCGAGATAAAACGCTCGAAGTTCGGAGAGCGACTTGGTGGTTACTTCGAGCTCCTCCGGCCGCAAGGAGCGGGCAAGGAGTTTTTTGCAGATGAAATCGATCTTCGCGGCGTCATCTTTGGCTTCGCTCGACAAAGCGAGCGTTGCCAGATTTCGGGCGGACTCGACAAATTGAATGTCGTTGAGGGTAACTAGCGCCTGAAGGGGAGTGTTTGTTCGCTCGCGTCTTACGGTACAAGTCTCGCGGGCGGTCGCGTTGAAAATTTCCATCGAGGCGGGCGGGGCGGCTCGCTTGAGAAAGGTGTACATCGAGCGACGGTAAAGCTTGTCGCCGGTATCGCGGCGATAATCGCGGGTGTCACTGCCGATCATCGCGACAGCTTCCCAGACGCCATCGGGTTGATAAGGCTTTACGCTTGGTCCGCCGATGATGGGCTTTAAGAGTCCGCTTGCGGCTAGGGCGTAATCGCGGACCATTTCGGCGTCCATTCGGAAGCGTGGACCGCGCGAGAGGAGTCGATTAGCCGGATCTTTTTCAAGCTTCTCTGGCGTGGTTTTTGCTGACTGACGATATGTGCTGCTGAGAACCAGGTTGCGGTAGAACCGCTTGATGTCCCAGCCATTTTCGCGGAAATCGATGGCGAGCCAATCGAGCAATTCGGGATGGGTGGGCAACTCTCCGGTGACGCCGAAGTCGCCTGCGGTTTTGACGATGCCGGTTCCGAAGACTTCTTGCCAAAAGCGGTTGGCGTTCACTCTCGCGGTGAGTGGATGCTCGGGATTGAGCAGCCATTTGGCGAAGCCTAGGCGGTTGCGAGGCAGGTCTTCGGCCATCGGGGGGAGGATCGCGGGAGTCTTTGCCTTCACTTGGTCTTTTCGCTTGTCGTAATCGCCTCGAAAGAGAACGAATGCCGTGGCTTCTTCGGCTTTTTCGGACATGACGTGCGCGACCGTACCTCTGGCGCGAATCGCTTTGTCTTCGGCCTCGAGCGTTCCCTGTTTCGCAATTAGCCCACGATAAGCTTCATCGCGAGCAGGCAGCCACCAGGCGAAGAGTTCATCGGTTTCTTGTGGAGTGCGTTTTTCGGCGGGCTTGGCGACCAACCACCGGGCGCGGGCGCCGGTCGCGAGTTCCTTGGCTTGTTCTGGCGTGACCGCTCGTTCGAACATTCGAACATCTTGAATTTGAATTCCATTGATGCGCGAAGTGGTGTGACGCTGCGCGAGTTTCCAAGGCGTTTCGGTTTTGATCGTGCTCTTGAGTGAGTTAGCGGTGATGTTGACCGGTTTTGATTCGCCATCGTAGTAGACCCGCATTCCTTCGGCTTTCGAAGAGCCATCGTAGGTCACGAGTACGTGGACCCAGCGACCGGTGGGAACGGGATCGCGAGCAACCGCCTTGAGCGCGTCATCGGGCCATTGATTGATGATGTGGCTGCCGACGCGGCCGCCTTCCATCCACATATCCCAGCCGCGGAAACCGGCCTGATCATTCATGCGAGCGAAGACGGCGCCGCCGGTGTCGCCTTTTTCGATGCGAATCCAACAGCCGAAGGAGAAGGCTTGGTCGCGCTCGAAGTCGCCGACTGCGGCGGACTCGACGGCCTGATCTTTGTCCGACTTATAGGCCTGATCAGAAACGTGTCCTGCTGCCCACTGCAAATTAGGCGACTTGATTTCGAGTTGCTCATTTCGCCATTTGGCTTTCACGACTTCGCCAGCGCCTTCATCGAGCGGCATCGAAAAGATTAATCCTTCTTGCGGCTGCGTTGCGGCGGAGTCGGGCGTCGCGGTCTTTAGCCATTCATCAAACGAGCCTCTAGCTTCGGCTTTTCTTTTGTCGGCCGCGGTTTTGGTGTCGGCGAGTTCGACCTTGAGCGCCTCGAATCGATCGCGATCGACATCCATCGGCACGGCGAGCGTTGGGGCTGGGTCTTTGATATTGCCATCGCGGGCGCCAACGTTGGAATTATTGAAAAACGCGGCCAGTTCGTAGAACTCTTTTTGGCTGATCGGATCAAACTTGTGATCGTGACAAACCGCACAGCCCGCCGTCGAGCCCATCCATACTTGGGCCGCAGTCTCTGTGCGATCGCGGGTGTAAAGCACGAGGTATTCCTCGTCGATAATGCCGCCTTCATTGGTCGTGATGTTGCAGCGATTGAAGCCGGACGCGACTCGCTGATCGAGGGTGGCGTTGGGCAGGAGGTCGCCTGCAAGTTGTTCGATCGTGAATTGATCAAAAGGCTTATTGGCGTTGTAGGCTTTGATCACCCAATCGCGGTATGCCCAAATCTCACGGTAGTTATCGAAGTGGATTCCATGCGTGTCGGCATAGCGGGCCGAGTCGAGCCAGTAGCGACCTCGATGTTCGCCCCACTGCTTCGACTCTAAGAGCTTGTCGACATATTTTTCATAGGCTTCGGGCGATTGGTCGTTGACGAAAACTTCCACATCAGCCGGATTGGGCGGAAGGCCGATGAGATCGAGACTGGCACGCCGTGCGAGCGTTCGTCGATCCGCTTCCTCCGCGGGCGCGAGTCCATGCTCTTCTAGCTCCGCCAAAATGAATGCATCGATGGGGCTTCGCACCCAAGATTTGTTTTTGACTTCCGGGATCGCTGGCTTACTTGGTGCGATGAGCGACCAATGCTTTTGATACTCGGCACCCTGCGCGATCCACTTTTTCAGAATCTCCTTTTCTTCCGGCTTCAGCGTTTTGTGCGCGGTGGGCGGAGGCATTTGGGTCATTGGATCGCTGGAGAGAATCCGCTCAACGAGGCTGCTCTCCTCTGGCTTGCCGGGCACAAGCACCGACGCAGCGATTGCCGCTTCACGTTGATCAAGCCTGAGCTCGCCTTTTCGCGCGGCGCTATCGGGGCCGTGGCAGGCAAAACAGTTGTTCGAGAGGATCGGCCTGACATCGCGGTTATAGAGAATCGGCTCTTGGGCGATGGCATCTTGGCCAATGACGTGGTGAACGCCAAAAGCAATCAGCGCGAGCGCAAACGGAACAGCGGAACGGCGCATGGCGGATCGATGCATAACTTCCTCCTCCGCCTAAAAAATGGCGGCGAGTTTTTGAACGGGGCGAGAACCTTGGAACGTCAACCGTTACAAGGCCGACTAACGGTGGGATCAACTTGGCTCTTGGGCTGCGGATATTGGAACGCCGCAACGCGCCGGTTGAGGCCTCCATTTTAGCCTAACAGGAGTGCAAAACCAAGCCTTTGGCGAGCGTCCTTCTGAGAGCAAATTGCTGCAAATTCGCACGTTTCTGCGATATGGGCCACACAGGCGCGCGACTTCATGACGCAGCGAGGATACAAGCCGAGTCAGGAAGATTGAGTGAAAACTCATTGCGACGCGGAAATTTCCTCATCGCCTCGACCACGACTTCGAGTGGCTCGGGCAAGATTTCAGCGAACGTCATCTCGCCAGGTAGCGATGGCGTAAACGCCAAGCAGTCGTTATTCGTCGAAAACTGGGTTGCTATCCTGTCATTTATACACAAGTTCATCCTTGTTCTTGCCGAATGCTGCCCAGGCGAGGGAGAAGTCGAGGACGCGGCGTAGTCCGGT
>JBKJSI010000147.1:0-11131 GCA_046595915.1 Pirellulaceae bacterium | reverse complement strand
TCGACTCGGCCATCGGAGAAATGGGCGAGGACGACGAGTTGTTGTTTTGCGGCTGGCTTTTGGATGGACCGCGCAGGAAGGACTTCGAGCTTGGTGATGACGGAGTCTTTTGCACTCGGACCGGGCGTGCCGGAGGCGATCCACTCGGCGAGGACACGGTATTCGAGCGAATCGGGCTCGAAACGGATGCCCCCTTTGTGCGGCGTCATGCCAGTCGGCTTGGTAAGCAACAGGCTTCGTCCAGGATCGGTGGGCGAAATGCGGCGGCCGGTGGCTTGGCGAGTGAGGTAAGTGTAGTCGGCGTCGAGGTCGTAACCGAAAAGCGTTAAGCGAAAGCCTTTTTGACCGGCTCGCGCGCCGTGACAGGCGCCGCCGTTGCAGCCCGCTTTGGAGAGCACTGATTCGACGTGATTTCTAAAAGACCAGGTGAAAGGGTCGCCTTGGCCGGATACTGCGATCTCGATTTTTGCGGTTTGACCATCGGCCGTGATGGTGGCAGTGGTTTCGCCATCTTTGAGCGGGATGACGATGCCGTTTTCGATTTTGGCAATTTCGGGATTTTCGATTTTCCAATCGGCGCCGTCGCGAATTTGCTCGCTAATCAGGCCCTCTTTCACTCGCTGCACTAGGACTCGCTGCCGCATTTCGCGGTTTTTGAGTTCGACGCGAGAGGGAAAGATGGAAATTGCGCTGGTGGTCGACGTGGGTTCTTCGGCGCGGGCCAATGCGCAAAGAAGGAAAAGCGCTGCTATCGCGCGGAGTGATTGAAAAAATTTCGAAAAACGCATGTCACACGCCAACACTATCAAAAGAGTTCTTTGATTTCATGCTTGCCGAAATCGACGAGCGGGAAGGGGCGGCCGGCTGGGCCGGGGAGCACCGTTTCCAAGTCGAGGCCAAGGCTTTTGTAAATCGTGGCGACGACTTCGGAGGGATCAACGGCGCGTTCGGCGGGGTAGCCGCCGGTGGGGTCGCTTTTGCCGACTACGCGGCCGCCTTGGATGCCGCCGCCGGCGAAATAGCAGGTGAAGCATTGCGGCCAATGGTCTCGTCCACCTGCGGGATTGATGCGGGGAGTGCGCCCGAACTCGGCGAGGTTGCAGACGAGCGTGCTTTCGAGCATGCCGCGCTGGGCGAGGTCTTCGATGAGGGCGGAGTAAGCCTGGTCGTACATGGGAGCGACGATGTCCTTCATGCCCTCGATCGAGGTGAACGGTTTGCTGCCGTGGATGTCCCAGGTGATTTCGTCGAAGACCGTGAGGAAAGTGTTGACAGTGACGAAGCGTACGCCGGCTTCGACGAGGCGACGGGCGAGGAGGCAGCACTGGCCGAAGCGATTTTTGCCATAGCGTTCGCGGACGGCTTCGGGTTCCTTCTCTAGATCAAATGCGGAGCGGGCTTTTTCGCTCGTCATCATGCGATAGGCGGCTTGAAAATTGGAATCCATGAGCTTGGCGTTCGCGCTGGCTTCAAACTTGCTGACGTTGCCTTCTACAATCTCGCGCATCTTTCTGCGGCGATCGAGGCGGACTTCTCCGAGCGTGGGCGGAGGCAAGAGATCAGGGACTTTGAAATTGGGTTTGCTGGGGTCGGCGTTGAGCACGAAGGGGTCGTAGGCTTTGCCCAAAAAGCCGGCGTCTTGGCCGTGGGGCATGTTGCCGCCGGTGGAGCCCATTGCTTCGGGGAGGATCACGTGAGCGGGGAGGTCTGACTTGCGGCCTCTCAGAAACGCGAGTGCGCTGCCGACGTGGGGCGTGTTGATACCGCCGCTGAAGAGGCGGCCGGTTTGGAGCATTTGGTGGCCGGAGTCATGCACGGCGGCAGCGGTGTGAAAGCAACTCCGTACCAGCGAAAACTTGTCGGCGATTTCGGCGTGTTTAGGGAGGATTTCGGTGATTGAAATGGCGTCGGAGCGCGTTTTGATTGGCTTGAAGGGGCCGCGGATTTCGGCGGGCGCATCGGGCTTGGGATCGAAGGTATCCATCTGGCTTGGCGCGCCGAGATTAAAAATCATGATCGCGCTGCGATCGTCGGCTTTGGGGTCGACTTTGCCGGCTTCCTGGGCGGCGATTAGCTGCGGCAGCGAGAGGCCGATCGCGCCGAGGGCGCCGACTTGCAGGAAGTCTCGACGCAGGATGCCGTCGCAATTATGTGCGGAGCCCCGTCCAGTGAGCCAAAACATGCCGCATTCCAAGCAGAAGGAGGGAGGCCGATGAAGGGCGGTGCGCCCGTCGCGAGGCCATTTTGCTAGGTGGGAAACGAGCATCTAGTCTAGCAAGCGGCGGGGTAACTTAAAACCATGTTTATGGAGCGGGTTTTTCCCTAGGCTCGATCTCCCGGTTGGCACGCAAACGACCTCGGGTTGCTGGTTGTATAGGATTCTCAAGGTTAAGATCGAATCGAGGAGAGTCGCGATGCCGCTTCGAGATCATTTTCGACCGCCTGTGTCCAAGAGATCATCTTGGGAGGGTTTTCATGGGCTGTGGCCGGGCGCCATCGTGCAGAAACTCTTCGCCCAATTGCCAGAGGGCTACGTAGCCGAGCCTCGGGTGCATTTGGGCACGTATTATGAAATCGATGTTTGCGCGTTTGAGCGGGAAAACGATGAAGTGGAGCCTTACTTCGGTTCAGATCGAGGTCCAAGGGTCGCCGTTGCGACTGCACCTCAAGTGGCTCCCGCTCCGTTGCTGACTCTCGACACCGAATTTCCGGAAGAGTATGCCTACGAGATTCTAATTTTTGATCTCGAACGAGATCGCCAGTTAGTTGCCGCCGTTGAGATTGTCAGCCCCGCGAACAAAGATCGGCCTGCGAGTCGTCAGATGTTTGCTGCCAAATGCTATAACTTGCTTAAGAACGATGTTTGTGTCTCGGTTATCGATCTCGTTACGACACGAAATTTCAATCTCTATGTCGAATTGCTTGCACTGCTAAAGCACACCGACCCAAACTTCGTCGCTTCCCCATCGTCAATCTATGTCGCTACTTGCCACAAACGACAGGAGGGGAAAAAAACCAAGCTTGATACTTGGTCGATGCCGCTCGTCATTGGACAGTCGCTGCCCTCGGTTCCGGTTTGGCTGTCGGAAACGCAGAGTGTGACGCTCGAACTTGAGGCCAGTTATGAAGAGACTTGCCGAGTTCTGCGCGTGCCTTAATGGAGCACGAAGAATCCGTCAGCACGTTTACGTTCATTGGCTTATTTTGGCGCCTCTTCCACTGCCGCGTAGATCTTGGCCAATTCCAAAAGCAATGGCTCGATTTGTTTGAGGTAGTCGTCTTCGGTGAGTTTGGCTTTGGCGACTCGGAGCTTGGCCAGTTCTTTTTCGATGGCGTCGCGGCGCTGGCGGGCTTCGGGGGTTAGTTTTTCTTCGCGGGCGCTGGGGACTAGACGCCATTGGTGGGCGAGGAGGCCGTCGAGGGCGCCTTCCTTGGGGGATTTTGTGGCTCTGAGGCCTTCGAACCATTCGCTGGGAGTGCCTTTGCCGTCGCCGTTGTCGTCGAGGAGGGCGTGTTCCGTCGCGAGGCGGGTTTCGGAAGTGTAGAACTCGCGGACTCCGTTCGAGGCGGCGAGGAAGGCTTCGAGGAGGGAGGTTTGCTCGTCTTTATCGAGATCGGCGGCGGGGTCGGCGATTGATTTGGAAAGGTAGTCGCCGAAGCGGGCGAAGTTGTGTTCCGCGCCGGCGCGGGTGGAGGTGATGAGGACGCGGTTGGGGCCGGCGAGCGAGCTCATGAAGGGGCTGCTGGCGCTGGCGCAGTTGATGACCGCGATGGGACGGGTTAATGGCGCGAGCCAATCACCGAGCTCGGTGGCGGCGATGTCGGGGCCGCGGAGGTTGAACTTGGCGACTTTGCCGTCCCAGGTTCCGTGGCCGATGAAGATGATCCAGAGTTCGGTTTTGGTTTCGCCTTCGAATCGCTTGAGGGCGGTTTGGAGGAGGTCGCGGTCTTTGGCCATCGCTTCGGGCTCTAGGCCGATGACTTCGAAATTGGCTTTGCCTTTTTCGGCGGCAGTGCGCCAACGATCGGCCCACTCGCGGAACTGGGGGGCGTACGCTTCCTCGCCTGCGGCGCCGACGACGACGAGGACATTGGGGCGCGGCGGCTCTTGCGGCGGAGAGGCCAGGATCGAGATCAGTAGTGCGAGGCAGCGAAGCACAAAAACACCTGCGGCGAGTTGCGAAATCGAAAAGTCAGGAATGGGGTGTGGATTGAAAAAGGCTTGTTTTCATTAGGCTGCCTAGATGGCCTAGATGGCCACTATCTAGGGGTTAGATTGCCAAGTGATCTCTTAGATTGCCAAGTTGAGCTCCAAATGAGGGAATGGGGATCTGGGAACATGGGCGCGCTATTCGCCGATCATATTTTATGGGAACAGTGGCGCCATTTTGTTGTCAAATTCATCAAAAAATGTGAATTATTAACACCGAAGTGGTTACGGCATCCCCTTCCAGCGACGGAGGGCCCATTCGCCTAGGAGGCAAACGAGGGCGGCGATGAAGAGTTCGGAGCGGTGCCAGATGGGGTGGGTCCAAGTTTCGGTGATGGGGATTTTTCGGTTGGGGAGGCTCGCGACGAAGGATTCGAGGCCGCTGGCTTCGAGAACCTCACCGCCGGTTTCTTTGGCGATGCGGTCGAGTAGCGTGCGGTTGGTGGCGAGAGTGCGGAATTCTTCGGTGTCTGGCTCGGCGGTCCAGCCCATTTCTCGGGAGCCGACTTCGGAGGCGTCGGCGGCTTTGACGCTGGCGGTGGCGGTGTATTTTCCTGGGATGCGCGAGGCAAAAGTCGCCACATATTGGCCTGGCTTCGTGGTACTGGCCTCGGCGGTGAGATCGAGGGTACGGTTGTCGGCGGTACGAACTTTGATTGCCACTATCGCGTTGTCGAGCGGCTCGAATTTTTTGTCGCGGGCGGTGACGATGATCTTTCGATCTTGGCCGGTTGCGTCGCTGGCGATTACTTCGACGTCGACCGATTTGGGAACATCGGAAACGAGCCAGCGGGCGGTTTGGCGCCATGATTTTTCGAGATCGTTTTGCTCGGGATCGGGGCGTTTGAGCGTCCAGCGCCAGAGGTCGCCGATGAGCATGGCGGCGGCGCGGCCGCGGCCAAAGGGTTGCACAACGAGCGCGGGGCGTTCGGCGCCTTGGGCGTCGACGACCTGCGCGAGAACCGATGCGCCTGGCTTGATCGAGGAGGCGGTGTTAAAGGAATGGAACTCGGGCATTTCGGCGATGCGTTTTTGCTCTGCGGATTCTTCGTCGCGGACGCGGAGCCAGGGCTGGAGCCAGCCTTCGCGAGTGAGGGCAAGTCGGTAGCCTGTCTCTGGCGGCAGTGCTTGGCTTTTGTCGAGGTAGACGGGGAGCATTTCTCCGACCGGCGTTCGTGCATATCCGCCGGGCGCGAACGAATCTTTGCCCGCGAGCATCAAGAAGCCGCCGCCGCGACGGCCGACGAATTGCTGAATGAGTGAGAGTTGATCTTGGTTGAAAAAGCTCGACTCGATGTCATCGAGGATGATGGCGTGATATCGGAACAGCTCTTCCATTTCCTTTGGAAAGCCGCCACGCAGTTCTTCTTTGTCTTCCGCGCCGAGCCGCACTAGCACGGGTTCGTCGTATTGCTCGGTTTCTTCTTGCTTGTTGTCAGCGCCGAAACCTCGATAGAGCGGATTGGTGCGTTCGGCGTCGCGACTCTTGAAGGTAAACTTCGGTTCCTTTTTGGCGACTCGCACGAGGCCGACGAGTTCCATTTCGGGATCTTCCATGAGGCCGCGGCGCAGGAATTTGAATTCCCAGTTGGGCCGGCCGCCGACATAGAGGACGCGATAGGGACCGCCGCCGCGATCGACCGTTGCGTAGCGAGTGTTGTTGGCGAGCGTGGCTTCTTTGGAGTTCGTGGAATCGGCTGGCAGCTTCTCTTCGCCGGCGAGAGCGACTTGGACGGAGAAAAAGGTCACGCCGGGCCGCTCAGGCTTGACTAGAAAACGCTGCGCGGGGATTTGGCCATCGGCGGCGACTTTGATGGTTCGCTTGTCGACTTCCTTGTCGGCATCGCTCAAGACGCGGACGACCACTTCCTTGCCTTCGAGCCCGCTGGAGGCGAACTCCGCCATGAGCGTGACGGGCGCGGCTTCGAAATTGGTTTGACTGACTGCGACGCGCGAGACGGAGAGATCGACTTGGCCTTTTTCTTTGCCGAGGGCGACTGGATAGATCGGGGGCAAGTCTTTTAGCGATATACCGGCTTCGCTCCAATCGGTGGCGGCGCCATCGGTGAGGATGATGACGCCTGCGATCGGTTGGCCGCGAAAGCGTTGTCCCACGGATCGCAGCGTGTCAGCGAGGGAGGAGGAGGGGCCGTCGAATTTTAGTTCTTCGCCCTCGTTCATGGGCCGGAGCGTCGAATCGAAGGCGTATTTGCGGACATCGAAATCTTGACCGAGGCGACTAAGCCAAGGTGAAGAGGCGACAAGGCGCGCTTTGGCGATTTCACCGCGCGAGGGTTCTCCTTTGCCGTCGGCGAGTTGCATGCTGCGGCTATTGTCGGCGACGACGATCATCAAGTTGGCGCCGGGGCGCGGGCGCTCGCCGGTAAAGAGCGGCTCGACGAGACAGGCGGCGAGAAGCAGGATGCCGATGGTTTTGAGAAAGAAGGCGCTGAGTCTTAACGAGAGCGGGCCGCCGGAGCGCAGGTAGGACCAGAGCAACACAGCAACGCCGAGTGCGAGTAATCCTCCCGCCCAGGGCAGCCAGGAAGGCGCGCCGAGGCTATAGGCGGCAAGCATCATTCGCCCTTCCCCAGTTCTTCGTAATAGCGGCGCGTTTTTTCGGAGAAGCCAGGGGGAGTAGGGTCACGATCGATTGGCGTTGTGGCTCGCTTGGAAGTTTTGCGGACGAGCTCTTCCTTCACACGATCGCGAAGTTCAAGTAGCGGCTGGGCCACATCGACTCGCCAGAGCTTGTAGTTGGGCTCTTTGGAGTGCCGCTGCGATTCGGCTCGCATGCTGCGGGCCTTATCGCGAATGCGCGCTGCTTCGGCGCGAAGCTGTGGATCGTCGACCATTTCCTCGACATCGCGGAGACGGTCTGACCAATCACGGAAATCTTCCCCAGTGATCGGCTCAGGATTCCATTCTCCGCCCTCTTGATTGGGAGCGAAGTCACCGCCGCCATTTTGATTGCCATTTCGATTTCCGCCGCGCTGGTTTTGACCGGGTTGCTGCTGTCCAGGTTGATTCTGCCCAGGTTGGTTTTGACCCGGCTGACGTTGTCCGCGCTGGTTCTGACCCTGCGGATTTTGACTGGGCTGGCCTTCTTGCGGTTGGCGTTCACCCGGCTGCTGCTGCCCTGATTGGCCGCCTTGGCCTTGTTGATTACTAGGCTGGTTACTGGGTTGATTTCCGGGTTGATTGCCTTGCTGGTTTCCTGGTTGGGGTTGCTCGCCTGGTTGGCGTTCGCCGGGCGGCTGTTGGCCTTGTGGTTGTTCGCCCGGTTGGGGCTGTTGACCCTGTCCCTGTTGGCCTTGATTTCCTGACTGTTGACTTTCACCTTGCTGACGCTCTCCGGGCTGACGTTCGCCAGGTTGCTGTTGTTCACCTGGTTGTTGGCCCGGTTGGCCTTGTTGGCCACTGGGAGGCTGCTGACCCGATTGATTCTGCTCGCGGTTCTCTCCTTGCTGACCTCGCTCGCGCTGCGATCCTGGTTGTCCTTGACCTAATTGTTGAGCCAAATCTTGATCGCGTTGCGACTGCTCGCCTTGACTACCATTTTGTTGTCGTTCGCCGGGTTGAGTTCCTGGCTGGTTTCCGGGCTGACCATTTTCGCCGGGTTGTCCCTGCTGCTGTTCCTTCGTTGGCTGGGTCGCTTCTTGCGGGGCGTTGCGGGCTAGATCGCGTTCGAGTTCGTTGGCTAAGCGATCGAGTTCTTGACGAGCTCGTCGTAAGGCTTCGGTTTCATCGCCGAGGACCGATTCGGCGGCTTTTTCGACCGACTCACGCAGTTCCTTGATTCCCTCCGCCGCAATGCGCTCTTGCGATTTGGCGTCGTCCAATAATCCGCTGCGCAACGATTGCGAAGAACTTTGCAGCGCCCGATCGGGCTTTTTCTCATTGAGATCTTTGATGGAGTCGTAGAGTTTTTCCGAGAGCAGCGGCTCTGTTTCTTCGGCGTCGGTGATTGTCTGCTTCATTTGCTCCTGAAGCTGGTCGAGCTTGCCTTTTTGCTCGGTGAGCGCTTGGACGAGCTTTTCGCGCGAGTCATCTTCGCGGAGGCTCTTGGTCTCGGCGGCTTTTTTGGCTTCCTCGTCGAGTTTTTCGCCAATTTGCTGTTCTTTCTCGTCGAGGGTTCGCGCCCTTTCGCGGAGGTCTTTCATTTGCTCATTAAATCGGCCCGATGCGCGGCGGCGGAACTCTTCTTTGAGCTCATCGAAGCCTTGTTCGGCTCTGGCGCCGGCTGCGGCGGACTGCGAGACGCGGCCTTGCTCTAGGGCTTCGGAAGCGCGGCGAGTGTTTTCCCGCGCCTGTTGGAGTTGCTCGCGCTCTTGGGCCATGCGTTCTTGGTTCTGTTCATTCTCCATTCGCGACTCGAGTTCGTCGGTATCGCGCAGGATCTCTTTTTGCTCTTCTTCGAGTCGCTTGAGTTGATTGCGGACTTCTTCCTTTTGCTCTTCGGTCTTCGCTTCTTCGAGGGCGTTTTGCAACTCTTTGAGGCGATCGTTGAGATCATGCTGTCGACGCGCGAGTTCCTTGAGGCGATTTAAGACTTGGCGGTTTTCGCGATCTTCAGGTGTTTCTTGTTGCTCTTGAGCGGTCTTTTGCTCTTCGTAGCGATTTTCTTCGTTGGAAATATCGAGCTGTTGCATCTGCTGCTGCGATCGGCTTTGCGATTGTCGTGATTGTTGGCGCTGCTGTTGCTGTGATTGTTGTTGACGCACCACTTCATGTTCGCGGGCGCGGAGCTTGAGCAGCGATTGATAGGCCTTTTGCTCGGCTGCGAGGGCCGGTTTGAGTGACTTGGCGTCTTGGGCTTCGTGCGACTGTTTGAGGTGGTTATCGACCTCGCCCATTGCCTTAACCACTTCCACCAGATGTAACTTTGATTGCTCGTCTTGCAGTTGTTCGCCAAGCGTGTTTGCCTGCTCCAGCGCGGTGGCCTGCGATTCTCGGAGAAGCTGCACATCGGGCAGGAACGTCGCCGTGCGCGTCTCGCCCGTTTCGCGGCGAATGATTTTCCAGGTGGCGTTGATGACTTCTTTTTGCAGTTCGGCGAGTTGCTGGGCGCGCTGGGCGTTTTGGCTGCCTTGTTGTTGCTGCTGCTGTTGTTGTTGCTGGCCGCCCGGCGGTTGTTGGCCTTGGCGGAAGATTTCTTCGAAGGGGCGGACTTCGGCGAAATACATGTCGCCCATCGTGCGCCGAATGACGCCCTGGGCATCGACATCTTCGGACCAGAAGTAATAGGAGAGGAGCTGATCGGGCTGGGCCGACATCGATTCGAGGGCCAGCGTCATCTTGCGCTCATGTTTATCCTTGGCGGCGAGATTTTCGCCGAGCACGACGTCGACTGGTTCGTTGAGCGCGAAGGAATAGCTGAGTCCAAATCGCTTGACGCCATAGTCATCCCAGGCGGTTGCGCTGACTTCGAGTTCTTCGAGCGGCGAAACTTCTAAATCGCGGGCGGGAAAAATTGGCTTAATGCTGGCGGGTTTATTCGCCAAGATGTTGAGCACGAACTCGACTTGCTGAGTGTTCTTGCGGCCTTTGTCGTCGGTGAGTTCGAGCTTCCAGCGGCGGGATTTGTCGCCGGGGAGCTCGATCGTGTAGTTCGGCGATTGATCTGCGACATGGGCTAGAGCGAGCGGCGGGGCATCCTTTTCTTTGAGCACGGCGGAGGCCACGTTTTTGTTCAAGATACAAGTCAGCGTGACTTTCGACCCCTCAGGCGCGGAAATGGTTCGCACATCTTGCACGACTCGATCTTCGGTCGCTGCGAAAGCGGGATAGTGAATCAGTGCATCGGCCCGTTCGAGGCGCGGGTATTCGAAAACCGTGGCATGATATTCGGGTGACTCAACATCGCCAATTTCCACGCGATAAGCAACATCTTGCTGCACTTGCGCGATGCGGGAACCGAAGACGGGATCATTGAGACTCGCCTGCATCGATTGGCGAACGATTTCGCCGCCTTTGGGCTGATAAACGAGTGTGGCTTCCAGCGGCATTGGCCCTTGGACGCGCGCGAGAACGAGCAGCGTGTTGCCGCGCTCGACTTCGGTATTGCCGGGCTCGACGGCGAAAGAGAATTCATGTTGCACGAGCGTCGCTGCGGCGGTCATCGGTTTTTTTGCCAACTTGGGAGCCGGATAGAGAACCGCTCCCAAGAAGGCTGCGCAGGCTAAGGCGCAAGAGAGGATCGCGCCGAGGAAGGCGGTCGCCATGCTTTGTTTGCTAACAACGCGGTTCCAGTGATGCGAGCGGGCGTGTCGCAACGTGCGGGCGATAACATCGGCCTGGAGAAAACCAAACTTGGCGTCGGGCAATTCGGGCTGCATTTCGACCGCTGTCATGAGCAGACTGCGCAGGTCGGGGTAGGTCTCTTCGATTCGTTTGGCAACGAAGGGGGCTTTTGGGTAGCGGGAGATCAGGAGCCAGAGGGTTGCGACGAGAACGCTGGCGAGGCCTGCGCCTGCGATGGCTATTACGACGATGCGGATATCGATTTGCAAATCGGCAAAGCCGCCAAGTTGGCGTGCGGCGAGTGCGATTAGCGCGGCGGCGATCCAAATTGCCGCGAGGGTCCACCAAAATCGCCTTTGCCGAAATCGGGCGGCGACTTTGGAAATTTCTTGCCGCAGACGATCATCAAACATTGGATGGCCTCCCTACACTAGTTGATCCAAGGCTGGTTGATCCGACTCTGTTCAACTTGGCCTCAGTTCGGCCCGCCCAGAATGTCTCGAAGATCAAAATTGCGATCATGCCGACCAGCAGCCATTGCCAGGCTTTTTGACGGCCTTCGAGTTCGACATCGAGTTCTTGTCGCTTACGATTTAAGCGTTCATCGCGCGTTGCCGTTTTGGCAAGTTTGACGCCATAGGCTTCGAGCTGGGCGGGATCGATTGGCGTCGTGTCACT
>JBKJSI010000863.1:0-13716 GCA_046595915.1 Pirellulaceae bacterium | reverse complement strand
CGATGACCAAATCGCCGCGCGCTTATTGCGTGGCGATCGCTAGTGACTTGGCGAAGAACACGTGGGGAGAAGTCACGCCTGAACAGATCGAAGCCGAAGTGACGAACGCCGCGCCCGGTTGTACTTTTACATTGATTGCGTCAGGCGATGGGGCGCTGAGCAATAACCTCGCGATTATGGAATTCTCGGCGAATACACGCACGGCCTATTTTGGGCAGTTGATTTCGGGAGAGATCGTCCTTGCTAATACCGGCGCGAAGGCGGTTGAAAACGCGATGGTGGAGATTCTCGCAGGCGATCGAGTGCTTTTTCAAACGGAAATTTCTTTGAGCCCCAACCAACTGCGATCGATTCCTTGGCAGATCGCAGAACAGCGCGAACCTGTGTTGCTTGTCGCGCGCATCAGTTCAGACGATTTAGAAGTCGACAATCGGCGTTACCTTAACATTGATGTGCGGCAAGCGCCGCGAGTGTTGTGTCTGGCGAGTAGCGCGGAGGCGGCGCGGCATGTGGTGATGGCGCTGACCTCGGGGTCGGTTGAGATGCGCCCGCGAGTCGATGTGAAAGAGGTGAATGCTGAGGGATCGATGAAGTCGACGGGGAACCTGTCGGAATATGACGCGATTCTGCTGCTCAATCTTCCGCCGCCGATGGGTGGCTTGGCAAAAGACTTGAATTTGTTTGTGGAACGTGGTGGCGGCGTTCTGATTGGGCTAGGCGATCGCGCCAACGCAACAGCGAGTGACTTTTATCCAGCGGATTTGGGACCCGTTGTGAAACTGGAGGCGCCAAGATTCGATCCGCTCAACTACGAACACCCGCTCATGGCGGCGTTTCGAGATACTCCGGAGGTGGGGCTGCTTGCGCTGCCGGTATGGCGGTATTGCAAGCTAGAAAAGGTGCGGCCTTCCGCGAAGCCCGCCGCGCGATTTGGCAATGGGGATGTGGCGCTCATTGAGGAAACTCGCGGGCGCGGCAAGGTTGTGCTTTTCGCTGGCTCGCTTGGCGCTGAATCGATCGACGTGAGCGAAAATCCTCCGGTGCCTTGGTCGGGACTCCCCGGTTCGGCCGCTTATGTACCCATTATTCAGGAATGGGTCATGCGCTGCGCGGCTAGTGAGCCGGAGCCTGGGCGGATGGTGGGTGATCCACTGCCGAGTCTTATTAGTGGCAGCGAAAAACGAGAGATTTCGACCGGCGATGCGTGGCGAACTTTATCCGACGACGAACGAAGTTTGCCCAAGGCGGGCTTCTACCGAGCGGCAGTAGCCAAAACGGAGCCAGTGGTTTTCAGCGTCAATATAGATGCGAGAGAATCGTGGCATGAGTCGGAGCGAACGCGATTTGCGCAGTGGATCGATGCGGCGGCGCCAGAAGCAATCGTCGCGGCAACGAGCGCTCAGCGCACTTATCGTTCGCTCTCTGCTTGGTTACTGATTCCACTAGCTCTGCTCGCCTGCGGCGAGATTGTGCTGGCGACGCTGATGCGGCGGAGCAAGAGACCCCTCGTTCGAGACGGGGTCGCTGCCGTATGACAGATGCATGGCACATCACTGAGCTGCTTGCGCAGGGTAGCGCCTGGAAATATCCTTGGACGCCAACTTGGACCGATTCGCTCTGGCTACCGGCGTCGATTGGCATCGTTTGCATCGCAATTGTCGCGATTTGCTATTTGGTTGAGTTGCGAGGTGTTTCGCTCAGTCGACGGGCGATGTTCACAATGCTGCGTTCAGCGGCGATTTTGCTCATTGGCTGGATGCTGCTTGGCTGGAGTTGGACGCCGTACGCCGAAGAGCCCGCGGATCTCGTCATACTCGTCGATTCTTCGCGGAGTATGTCGACTGAAGATGTCGAGCCACAGCCGCGCGGTCAGGAGAAGAAATCCGTAAGCCGCTTGGAGTCGGTTAAATCCATGTTGGGTGAATCGGGACGAGTGGGGCTGTTAACGGAACTCGCTGAAGAATACCGCCCAAGGATTGCTCATTTTGACGAGCAAACTGCTTGGCTGTCGATTGATGCAGTGAAGCAACGACAAGAACTACAGTCATTGACTGCTCGAGGTGCGTCGACACGACTCGGCGACGCGATTCATGACGCACTGCGTTTGCAGCGAGGTCGCCCAGCGGCGGCGATTGTCGTCATCAGCGATGGAGTGCGAACGGATGGCATGACTCTTGACAGCGCCGTGACTGAAGCCAAAGCTGCGAGCGTACCACTTTACGTGATTGGTATTGGCGAGTATCGGCCCACTCGCGATGTACGCATTGCGAACCTCTTTTGTCCGCCTACCGCATTTTTGGGCGATGTCATCAACATTGAAGCCGATGTGGAAACGGAAGGGTTTGCTGAAAGGACTCTACGAGTGCAGCTAAAAGGCCCAAAGGAGAACGAGCCGCTGTTCGTGGAATCGGTGACCCTTCGCGCGGGCAAGGCGACCTCACATGTGCGAATTCCCATTCGACCAACGGAGTTAGGCGAATGGAAATTCTCGTTCGAAGTCGAGCGGCCGGAAGGAGATCTCAATCCGGAGAATAATCTCGTTCGTGGTGTAGTTCGCGTGCAAGAAGAAACGGTGCGTGTGTTACTGGTCGATCGAAGGCCCCGGTACGATATTCGATACCTCATTGACCTCTTGAGTCGCGCGCGCAAGCGCGGCGCGAAAACGGAGCCGGCTTTTGAGGTGAAGACGTTTTTGCAAGAAGGCGATCCGGGGTTGTCAAAACAAGATTCGGTTGCGCTCGATGTATTTCCTTCGCGCGATGAACTGGCGCGGTATGACGTCCTTGTTCTGGGAGATATCGATCCGCAATTGCTCGGAGCAGCAACGCAAAGGGATTTGATCGAAGTGGTGACGCGCGCCGGCGCGGGTCTGGTAATCCTTCCTTCTGCCAGCGAAGGACTCGGGCGCTGGGAGCATCAGCCTTTGGAGTTCTTTTTGCCCGCGCGAGCAGGTGAAATGACCTTCGTGCCGGAAATGGAAGTTTCTCGCAGCGGCGTGTTGAGCGCCGTTGGGAAACAAACGCCGTTTTGCTTGCTTGGCGACAAAGTGAACCAGACGGACGCCTCCTGGAAAACGCTGCCGCCACTGGTGGGACTGCTTACAACGGCGCGACTTCGGCCCGATGTGCGGGTGCTCGTTGAAGCCAGCGATTTGCGAGTGGAAAATGGAAGGCCGTCGCCAATGGTGACAACACACTATGTGGGGAGTGCGATGGTGCTTTGCCACTGGACCGATGAATGGTGGCGGTGGGGTGCGCCTTCGACTCGCGGGCACTACGATCAATATTGGATGCAAGCGATTCGGGCGCTCTGCAATCAAAAGACAACGTTCGGCGATGAGCAGTTTGAGATTCGAACGGATGAGGCTCGGTATGAAGAAGGGCAAAGCGTAAAGTTGTCGCTGCAGTTTCGCGATGAACGACGTGCTCCCACCGAGGCTCAGGGAGTGGTCATTTCGGTGCGCGGGGACGGGGCTTCGCGAGAAATTGTCTTAACACGGGAGGAGGATCGGCGAGATCTGTTTCGCGGTTCAGTCGCAAATTTGCCGCCGGGCAACTATCTGGCGATTGTGGTGCGTCCGGCGATTGGCGATGGAGTAGAAAAGGAATGTACTTTTGAAGTCATAGCACGGGCGAGTGAGTCGGCGCGGCTCAAGCCCGATTTTGATGCTCTACGCAAACTAGCTTCGCAAAGCGGCGGAAAGTTTTACACGGTCGCGACCGCGAAACGGCTTGCCGCTGAATTGCCGCGCGGAACTGCAGTGCGAACGACGCCGCTGGCGCCAAGATCAGCCTGGAATTTACCGGTCTGGGCGGCGCTACTGGTGGCAACATTGAGTCTGGAATGGTTTCTAAGGCGTGCGGGGGGACTGCTATGATAATGAGGGGGAGCAAGGAGTAGTTGACATGGCGATTGCCGAATCGAATGAGACGATTCGCCGAGAAGAATCACGCCCAAGCAACGCGGAAGCGTTGCTGGCGCCGATTCGCGCGCTAAGGCGGCGGCTCGTCCTTCGCGCGATTGCCAGTGCGCTAACATCCATCCTGCTCATCGCTCTGTTTTCAGCGCTGGTCGCGATGACGCTTGATGCGTTCTGGCATTGGCGGACCTTGGCGCCGAGATGGGTTAGTTCCATTGCCGTGCTGGGGGCCACTTTACTTGGTGTTGTTGTTATTGTCGTTCGAAGAAGTTGGTCTTTCTCACTAATCGGCCTGGCTAAGAGGCTCGAAGAGATATTTCCATCCTCGGGGCAAGAGCTTTGTGGTGCGGTGTCGATTGCATTAGCGGATGCCAATGATCCACTCGCGGGGTCTAATCGACTTAGAGCACGGCTAATGCGGCGCGCGATGATCCTCCTTACCGAAATCGATCTGAATCGAGCGGTAGCGACGAGCGCTTTACGATTGCGCATGGTACTGCTCATTTGCTACGCTCTTTTGATCACGATTTGGTCGACCGCTGCGCCGCAAATGATCTGGCAGGCCGCCAGACGGCTCGCGGCGCCTTGGCGGCTCGATGCGTGGCCGAGGCAAGTGGTGCTAGAGCTCGATGCGCCAGAGAAGATCGCTCGGGGTAGTGATGCGGTGCTTTTTGTGCGCTCTAAGACCAGTTTTATTCCGGCATCAGCAACCATCTACTTCGCAGGCGATGATGGCACAACTTGGTCGCAGCCAATGCGGTTAGAGGAGAAACGATTTACGATCTCGATTCCTAAGTTGAAGGAGTCGGCCTGGCTGCGAGTCACCGGCGGCGATGATGATCAGATGCGATGGCAGCGGCTCGAAGTCGTCGAACCGATCTCCCTCAGCGTGACTAAACTGCTGGCGGTTCCTCCGGAATACACCAAGTTGCCGCCGGTGAAGGTTAGCGGCGAGATGGTGGTGTTAGAAGGGACGAAGCTGCAAGTGGAGTTTCGTGCATCGCGACCGATTCGCCAGGCGGCCCCCAAAATCGGCGGCAGAGATACGCCGTTGCTTCCGGCGCTGAAGATCGATATGCGCGGAAAGAGGGCGAGCGGTGAGTGGACACTTGATGCATCGCTCACCACCAGCGTTGCAAAGCTCCGCGTCGACGTGCGTGATACCGAAGGAACGCTGGTTTCCGGCGCTTGGAATGGCACGCTCAAGATCTTGCGCGATACACCGCCGGTTATTGAATGGCGCGAGCCGAAGGGTCTCGTCAAAGTTCAACCGCAAAGTCGACTCTCGCTCGCGGCGCGTGTGACAGATGATGTGCGATTGACGTCGATCGAACTTCGGCGACGCGTGTTGCGAGCGATGGGTGAACCGACTGACTCAAAGGCTGCTTGGCAAGTTTATTCCACGATTTCAATGACCGAAGAGCTCAAGGAATATGGTTTCGAGGAAGCATGCGAGTTGGCTGAATTCCAGTTTCAACTCGGCGACACTCTCGAATGGTTGTTAGTTGCAATTGATGCCAAGGGACAAGCGAAAGAGAGTGAGATTGTACGCTGTTCGGTGGTCGGAGTTGCGGAAATACGGAAGGAGATTGATGGTCGATTGGAGCGATTCTTAGCGCAACTTACCGACGCCGCCCGGAAGCAACGCGAGGTCGCGAATTCGTTGCAGGATGCGTTGAAACTCACGACTGAAGATCTGCCCAGCAGCGATCGACTTAAATCAAAGATGATGGCAACGGCTCGCGCCGCGCAGTTCGACGAACAAGCTATCGCGGAGTTGCTTTCGAATCCGGCCAGCGGACTGATTGAACTCTGGCGGCGGCTCGTAGAAGAACAGACCGCTCAGCGACTTCTCAGCGACGAGGATACGGCGTTGCTGAATGGAGTGAGCAACGAACTTGAGAGCATTTCGCAACAAGACGTGCCTGCTGTCTTACGTGAGTTAGACCGTCTGCAAGAAAGTTCGGCGTCTGGTGAAGCGGAGCTGAGATTCGACACTGCGGCGAAAGATGCCGAGATTGCGAGCGATCATTTCGATGCAGTGGTCAATCGCCTCGCGCATTGGCGCCGCTGGGTGCAGGCGGCACAGACGATCGGCGAGCTTCTCGATGCACAGCAAAAGCTCTTAGAAGAGACTCGGGGCGCTGCGCCTGGCCTGCTCGGAAGGTTGCTGGATGAATTAAGTGACGAGGAAAGGCGAAAACTCGATAGGCTGGCGGCGAGACAATCAAAGTTAAGCCAGCAATTGGCGGGTTTGCCTCCTCCTCCCGAGTCACATGGCGATCGCTGGCGCGATGCCAAGTCGCTTGCCGATGATGAAATGCGGCAAGCTGTTCGCGATCTCACACTAAATCAACTTAGTCAAGCCGATTCGCACCAAGATCTGGCGCTGAACGCGATGCGCGAACTATCGAAAGTCGGAGCAACAGGCGGCAGCGATGGAGCGCAGCTTGAGAATAGTCAAAAAGAGGCGGATGGCGCCACGGAACGGAAGCGAACTGGGCCGACCGAGGCTCAACTCAAAGACGTGATTGTGAAGCAATCGGAGCTGCGCGAAAGGACCAAAGTAGCGCTCGAGTCGCTGAGCAAGCCCGGCGCGAATAAGTCGGCTGTCGAGACAGAACTCGCGAGACTAGCCGTCGCGCAGGCAGAATTGGCCAAGCAGGTCGAAGCTTGGCAATCCGCCGCCGCAATTGAAGAGTCAAACAAGGAGCCGCCCCGTGAATAGAGTGATTCAACTGGTCGCTTCGCTTTTGATCGCCCTGCCCGCATGCGTCGCAATGGCACAAGAGCCGCGCGGTGTGGCGGATCGGCTCTTGGAGGATCTTCAAGGTGAAGAAAAATCCAACCCAACGAGCGACGAAACTATGCCGCGCACTTGGCATACGGTTTCCATAGAAATGAAGCGGATTGCGGAGCAACTGCCGCGTCTCACGTCTTCGAAAGACACATTGGCGGCCCAGAGTAAGCTAATCGAAGAATTGACGAAGCTGCTTGCGCAGTCCAAGAACCAATCGAGTTCCGCCGCTGGGTCGCAAAAGTCGCCGGGCGACAAAAATCAAGGCTCCAGCAGCGCTCGAAAGTCGTCGGCTGACAAGGGCGAAGACAGCCAAGGCGCGAAGGGGGATGGTCCGGGGACGAAAGCGGGCGAGGCGGGGAAAACGGCAGGCGGCGAGGGAAGCAAATTGAATAGTAATTCAGATACTCTGGTTCGACGGGCGTGGGGACAATTGCCTGGGCGGGTGCGCGAGCGGTTGCAGACGGGTGCGCCTGAGAAATTTCATGAGAAGTACCGGGCGGAGACGGAGAATTATTTTCGGCGGCTCTCGGAAGTGGAGCAGCGGCCTTGAAACGTCGCGATTGGATAATCGGTGTCGGAGCAGGCGCCGCGTCATTCGTGGGAATGAGCTGCGGGGCGTTCGGCTATGCGCCGCGCGACGTGGATTTGACGACGCCGGCGACACGGAATGCGGTCGAGAAGGGGCTTGATTACCTCGCCAAGCGGAAGAATGGCGAGGGCTCTTTTGGGTCGGGGGGATATGCCAAAAATGTGGGAGTCGTTGGTCTGATCGCAACGGCGTTTATGTCGCATGGAGATATGCCGGAGCGGGGGCGTCGTGGGAAAGTCGTTTCTGACTGCGTGAAATATGTCCTCGACCGTGCCAAGGAAAATGGCTTTATCAACGCGGCCGATTTCGCCGGATATGGGCCGATGTATGGACATGGCTTCGCGACGCTTTTTTTGGCGGAGGTCTATGGCATGACCGAGCAAAGGGCGCTGCGCGGGGCGCTATCGCGGGCGGTAAAACTGAGCATCGACTGCCAAAACGAAGAAGGCGGATGGCGCTATCAGGCGGAGCGGAAAGAAAGCGACCTCTCGGTCACCATCTGCCAGATGATGGCGCTGCGGGCGGCGCGGAACGCGGGCTTTGAAGTTCCTTCGGCGACGATCGATCGAGGGCTGGCGTACATTCGGCGATGTCAAAACAGCGATGGTGGTTTTCTGTATCAGCTCACTGTGACCGGCGAGAGCGAGTTTCCGCGGTCGGCGGGCGCGGCGGCGGCGCTATATGGCGCGGGGCTCAATGAAGGACCGGAAATCGATGCCGTGCTCGGCTACCTGCGCAAGTCGCTCGAGGGGCCGGCGAAAAGCGCGACCACCGGGCACTTTTGGTATGGCCACTATTATGCTGCCCAGGCCTGGCGGCGCGCGGGCGGCGATGATTGGGCGAAATGGTATGCGACCGTTCGTGACGTGATCGTGCCGCTGCAGAAAGCCGACGGGTCTTGGGCGGATGATATCGGTTCGGAGTACGCGACGGCGATGGCTTGCCATGTGTTACAAATGCCCGCGAGTTATTTGCCGCTGTTTCAGAGATAGAGACTTTCAACACCCTCCCCACGAATGTCGAGGCGAGTCCCATGAAGTGCGTTGCGGTGATGTTTTGCGTGGCGGTTGTTCTGGCTTTCGGCGCGGCGCGGGCCGAGGACATCATTGAGGCGAATCGTTCGCTTGGGCGCGGGATCAATCTTGGCAATGCGCTGGAGGTTCCGCGCGGCGCGGACTGGGGGTTCACGCTCAAGATGGAGCACTTCAAGGTTATCAAGGACGCGGGATTCGATAATGTGCGCGTGCCGGTGCGGTGGAGTGATTATGCTGCGAAGGCGGAGCCATTTACGATTGACGAGGCGTGGTTCACGCGGATTGATAAGGTGCTCGATGAGTGCGAGAAACAGAAACTGCGCGTCGTGCTCAATGTGCATCACTATGAGGAGATTTTTTCGGCGCCGCGCGGGCATTTTCCTCGGCTGAAGGCGATTTGGAAGCAGATTGCCGAGCGGTATGCGAAGCGCCCGGGGACGGTTTTTTTTGAGTTTCTCAACGAGCCGCACGATGCACTATCGGGCGAGGTTTGGGACGAGTTTGTGCCGCAGCTGTTGGCGATTGTGCGGGAGACGAATCCGACGCGCGCTGTGATTGTGGGGCCGGGGATGTGGAACAGCGTGCATGAGCTCAAGTCGCTCACGCTGCCGGATGACAAAAACCTGATCGTGACCGTGCATTACTACTTGCCGCACGACTTCACGCATCAGGGGACGCCGTGGTCGGATGAGCGGGTGCGGGCGATTGTGGATCGGCGGTGGCCGCAGAACGCAGGCGAGGAGGCGCAGCTCAAGAAGGACTTTGAGGCGGTCGCGGCTTGGGCGAAGGAGAATGGGCGGCCGATTTATGTGGGTGAGTTTGGGGCGTTTGAAAAGGCGCCGCTCGAGAGTCGGGCGCTGTGGACGCAGGCGGTGGTCGACGCGGCGGAGAAGCATGGGTTCAGCTACGCGTACTGGGAATTCGGCTCAGGATTTGGGGCGTATGATCCGAAGAATCGGGCGTGGCGGAAGCCGATTCTGGAGGCGCTGATTCGGGATGACAAGCGATGAGCGACCTTCGTGGGCAAGTCGCGGGGCCGAAGATCCTTTCGCTCAATCACGTTGCGCTGCATGTGGCGGATACCGCGCGGAGTGCGTTATTTTATGAGCGGGTTTTGAGGCTGGAGCGGCTGCCGCGCCCGGGGTTTTCGTTTGCGGGGGCGTGGTTTTCACTCGGGCCTGGGCAGGAGCTGCACCTGATTGAGGACGCGAGTTATCCGCTACAGGCTTGGCATCGGCGGAATCACTTTGCGCTGCTGATCGATGATGCGGAGGCTTGGCTGGCGCATTTGTATGGTCTGGGTCTGAGCGATGCGAAGGCCAAGACGCGCCCGGATGGGGCAGTGCAGATTTTTTTGGCGGATCCGGATGGGCATTTTGTGGAGTTGTGTACGGCAGCCGAGGGGTGAGCAAGTGGTCGGCAGCCGGCAAAAGGAGTTGGTGGCAATGGTGGCAACGGTGGCAAGCTCTCGGTGATGGTGGCAGTTGGTGGCAAACGCGCTGCCACCAACACTATCGCCTTGTATCTCAGGGAGTTACGGCGAAGGTTTTGAAAAACGGCTTATTTTTGCGAATGCGCCCAAGTGGCCCAACTTGGCCACACTCTAAGAGGTTGGTCAAGTTCGTTGGCCAAGTTGGGAGGGACGAAGGCTTGGCACTAGGGCGTAGTTACTAACTTGTTACGACGTCGTGTACTTTTAGCTCGCTTCTCCAGCTTTGCCCGCGGGCTTAGCCGATTTGCTCTTTGTTGATCTTCTTTTGCGCGGCTGGGCTCTTCACGTCTTCCGCTGGGCTGGACGGATCTTGTTTACTCTCCTCAATCAACTTCGGGAAGATGACATGAAAGCCCATCACGGCCGCTGTCGCGGGTAGCAGTGCGCAGCCGCTCAAAAATCTGCCGAGATAGCAATCTACAAGAGTTTCCCGGCGAAGTTGCGTCTCCGCGGTGTTGCCGCTGAGTTTCGACATTTGTGTACCGCATAAAATCAGACAAAAAAGAGCATTGAGAAACAAGTATCCTGCGGCTGAGCCCAGGATTGCGGACCATTTTCGGTTTATGTGCGAATACACCCGCGACTCGGTTTCCGCCTTTCGGTCCCGGCTCTCCTCCATCATCGCGAAGATGCCCTTGGTTCGATATGGAAAAGAATAGAATGTGAAAAAGGTGAAGTGGTAAAGGGACGTGTAAGTCACTGCGGCGAGCGCGACACTCACCACGAGGAGAACGAATCCAACTATTGAAAATCCTGGAACCGCGACGAAGAATGTCGCGAGATGCAGTAGGCCGACGGAGGCCAGCAGCGTTGTGGCGACGATTTGCATCGCTTTGGTGATGAGGTTCATAGTGAGCTCGACGCCCGAGGGGACGGGCCAAATTTGTTTATAACTCGTTCAGCGACAACGGTGCGCGAATGTCGCGCAGGCGGATAAGTATTCATTGCTACCATCACACTTTATGGCCCACCACCGCTAATAATGGCCAGCGCCTTTTCAAACTTTGGATGAGCGCCGGCTGCATTTGGCAGCTGCTGCTCCGCGGTGTTTGTTGAAGACTAGCACCGCAGCCAACCGGAGATGAATTGGGCCTTCAGCCCTTAGGAAAATGCGCATTGACGATTGTTGGTCGCGATTGTTTCGGGGGCTTCCGCTGGCGCGGTGCGCCCCCGCCACCCGCCCGAATTGTCCCGCCGACTTGGTGAGTTGATTTGTGAATGCTTCGGCGGCCATTTGGGTGAAATCTTTTCTTTGTTGGGAGGCGTCCAAGGTGGGGCGGCGGCGGCGCGGCTGAAGGCAAAGCAAATCGCGAATTTGAAGTTAAGCGTTTTGAATTCTCCTTTACCAATTTGGGTGGTGCGGCTTACTGCTTCTTTGCGGCCGAGCGGGCGCCCATCACGAAGAATGGCAATGAGAGCAGTTGGGCCACGATTGCAAAACCGACGAGGGCCGGGCGTGAATGCTCGTAGAGCAGGCCGGTCACGATGCTGCCGATGAGCCAGCCGCCGCCATAGCCGAGATAGAAGAGGCCAAACGCCAGGTTGCGTTTGCCTTTTGGTAGGACGCTGGCAATGAGAACTTTGAGCAAGGTGTCTTGGACCGCGTACCCGACTCCCCAAAGCAGCATGCCGATCAAGGCGGTCCAAAACCCTCCCAAGAATACCAGCGGTGAAAAGAGGGAAGCGATCAGCACCCCGGCGATGACGGAGGGAATTCCTACGCGATCATACCAATTGCCGAGCACCAAGCTGGCGAATATCGCAGAGAGAGTCGCGAAGGCGAGAAAGAGCGGCGTTCTGTATTCGGTGACGACACCTGAACTGGAGAGGTGATAGGCCACGAGTTCGAAGCTCATGAGTCCCGCCGCGAAGCATGTTCCGCCGATCATGTAAAGCCAATAGGCGGTTGTGAAACTGGTTTGCGATGCGGTCGAGGGCCCGCCTTCCTCCAGTTTTTCGGGAAGGGGGAATTTGAGTCGCGCCAGCGCCAAAAACGCGATCGCCAGTAGCGAGGAGACTAAGAGCAGCGAGTAAGTCGTGCGGAAATCGGCTTTCAGGTAGAGTGCGCCTGCGACCAGTAAGGGGCCGAGCGCTGCGCCCGTCTCGTCGAGGGCGGTGTTGAGCGAATAGACCCAACCTTTGCCATGCTTTCCCGTGGAATAGGAGAGCATGGCTTCGATGGTTGGTTTGCGGAACGCGCGCCCGACGCGCTCGGCGAGGATCAGGAGAGCGGCGATTTGCCAGTTTCCCGCTAGCGCCATCGCCGGGACTGCCAATAGATTGATGGCATAGCCGAGGAAGGTGATGAGCCAGTATTTGCCGGTTCTATCGGCGGCGTATCCGGCTATGGAGCGGAGGGTATATCCCAGAAACTCTCCGAAGCCTGCGATGGCGCTAATCGCGAAGGCGGTTGCCCCGAGGCTGGCTAAGTATTGACCATTGATGGCGGCTCCGCCTTCGTAGGTGAAGTCTGCGAAAAGGTTGACGATTCCCAGGATCAGGACGAAGGTGAAGGCGGATGTTGCTGATACGAGCGCCGGCTTGCCGGTCATTTGATGTCCCGCGGTGTGAAGTGACTTAGGTCGTCGATTTTAAGTTGTTTTTCGATGCCGGCAACTTGCTCGACGACCTTCAAAAATCCTTCCTCGCCAAAGAGCTTTTCTTCTTTTTCCTCGAATTGCTCGCCGAAGTCCAATCCTTAGTTTCTCGTCGCCGGCTGAAATAATTCGACGGGATTGCCTGAGGGATCGTCGAGAAGAATTTGGGCGCCGCCGGGGCCTTTGATGATTTCATTGCGGAACTTCAGCCCCGCTTCTTGGAGTCGTTTTACTTCGGCTTCGAGATCTTCGACTTCGAGTTGAATGCGGTTCCAGCCGCCGGGGATGGGCTGGCGGCCATCGGGCAGGGCTTGGCGGCCGGAGCTGGCTTTGCCGCTGAGCAGGAGCCGCACGCCGTCGCGGCTGACGGAGGCGAATGCAGGGGCGGCGTCGATTTCCAGCGTGAAGCCCAGGTGCGTGGTGTAGAAGTTGGCGGCGGCGGGAACGTCGTCGATCATGTAGCGGATGCTAACCTTCGACATGAGCTTGGCTTCCTTTGGTATTTGTGTTTGGCTATCTAGTGCTTTGTCATGGTCAGATTTTGGGGTGCAGCCGAGCCGTGTTTAGAAAACAAATCGGGACGAATCCACCGTGAATAAAAACTTTTGCTGCCGATTTGTTTTCGAAACACAGCCACACACTGTCCCCCAGTCTTAGCGTTGGCAGAACACTAGCTTGGCTCCGCCCGTCGGCGGCGCGCTAGCGCCGTTCCGCTGAGGATCATGCCGATTAGTGATAGCGCTAGGGCGATCATGGCTCCGAGTCGCCCGTTGCCGGTGCCGACACCTCCGGCGGAGTAGGCGAGGTGCAGACTACTGAGAATCAGGCCTGCCAGTCCAACTGCCAAAGCGACGATGGAACCGCCGCGCAGGGAGCGTGCGAGCGCGGTTCCACCGATCACCAGACTGAGCAGCCCCAGAAGGGCGGCCAGATTTGCCCAAGCTCGCCCCGAGCCGAGGCCGAGGCCCTCGGCGGCGAGCAAGAGCGTCGAGTGAAAAAAGTTGCTCATCCGTTGATCCTTCCGCTTAGAAGTAGCTAGTGCATCACCCAACCTTCGAATTCGGATCGATCCAAGCCGTGTTAAGAAAACAAAGTGGCGATTGACCGCTCAATAGTAGGGAGCGCATTGCGCCACTTTGCTTTCATAACACAGCCATCTATGAAGAAAGAATTGTCAAGCCGTTTTGGATGCAGAGAGGTTCTTTGGCCGGTGGTGGTGATTCCCATCGCCGTCGGCCTCGGTCGGTGCGATGGGAATCACCACCACCGGCCAAAGAACCTCTCT
>JBKJSI010000731.1:0-2549 GCA_046595915.1 Pirellulaceae bacterium | reverse complement strand
CCAAGATGGCCAGGTTTGGATGGTTGTTTGAACGACATTGGATGGGCTCCGGGGTGGAGTTTTTGTGGGGCGGTTTGGGTAGGGTGGGCCTTTTCTATTATTGGGGAAGAGTGGCGCTATTTGTGCGCTATTTTTGAAAAGATTTCTTGCCACAGATTTCACGGATCCATGCGGGTAGCAGGGATGAACACAGATGAACTTGACTGGCTAAGCCAGAACCCAGAAAAAACAAGAAATCTCACACGGAGGCGCGGAGACACGGAGAAGGCAATTCGTCTTCAGTCGACTATTGATTCGCAAGTAAAGCGAACGAGTTCGAATAGGAAAATCTTCGCGCCAGAGCAAGAAGTGGATGGTTTGTAATACAGATTTTAGGATAGGGCGGGGGGAGAATCGCGGAAGGGCGGAAGTGCGGAAATGGGAGGGGTGTTTAGAGGGCTGGATGCATTTTGATTTTTCGGACCGCTTCAAAATACTGAATTCGTATTGACGCAGTTTGTGACACCCGGCGAAATCGCTTAAGCTTGAGTCATTGGTGCGAGTGCGCAGTGGTAAGGGGTTGGAAAAGTAGAATGTCCCCTTTTGTCTTCTTCTCTTTGATGAGGCGCTCTATTTCCTTGATGTTGTTCGCCTCGATCGCATTGCATAGCGATATGACTTTATCATTTCGGAAATAGTCTTCGGCTTTCCAATTGTACTTGGCATGGGAGGAATTCCCGGAGATTTGCGCGCACGAGGAAACTGCAATTAACAGCAAGAGACTTACCGCAATGCGAAAGGAGACTAGCCTAGCCATTGTCGCCAACTCGTAATCGTTTCGCTATGGCTTCTTCTCTTTCTTCGCCTTCTCGGCGGCTTCGCGGGCTTTGCGTTCAGCAATTTCGGCTCGTCTTAGTCGGCCCTTTTCCGCAGAGGATAAATGAGCTCGCCTTTTCCAGCGATCAAGGTCTGCTTGAGCCTCTTCGAATGATTCGCCATTCTCCTTAAGCCATTCGACGAGTTTTTCGTAAGCCTTTTTGTTTTCGGGGCGTTCATAGCTGTCCACCGACGACTTAGCCTCAAGTAGTATATGCGTTAGCTTCTTATTTCCCTCCTCGACATAGAGCTTTGGGTCAGCGCCAGCCTTGAGCAGCATCAGTGCCAGTTCGTATTGGCCAAAATGCAACGCAGCTTGAATAGCAGGAGGGACACCTGTCGACATGTTGTTAAGATCTACTCCTCTGTCAATCAGTGTCTGTACCCGAGCAGGATCACCTCCGTATTGAATCAGAGTACTTAATAACGAACGCTTTGTCTTCGTGTTTATGAAATGCGGATTTCCACCATGCTTCATGACCTCTTCAAAGAGCGTTGGGAAGTTCGATTTGGCGGCCAACTCGGTCACACACTCGCCAGGGACCATCATCCCACCGGGAAGCCCGAAGTCACTTTCGATGACGACGTTCGGATTGGCTCCGTGTTCGAGCAGAATTTTGAATCGTTCGGGCTTGTTGTCCGGAAAAGCCCAGAGCAAAGGCGTCATGTTTCCCTTGCCCTTGGCATTCACGTCAGCACCCTCCTTGATGAGGCGCACTATCTCCTTCGAGTCATCGGCTTCAATCGCTTTGCAAAGTGCGATGACTTTGGGGTCGTCGAAGTAGCTCTCGGCTCTCCAGCCGCTTTTTTCGTGGAAGCTCTTCGCTGGAACTTGGGCGCATCCATTTGAAATGAAAAAAAACGACCATAGCCAAAACCAAATGCACAGTAAACGGTCTTTACGATAAAGAATTGCAAAGCAGTTGCTAATCATGGAGCGTATCCAAGCATGTCGACAATTACGTTTCCACTCGCATCCTTGGTGACCAGCATTCCGTAAAGATAGGCCGTCGAAAGATGTGACTTAATTTTATATACGGGAGTCATTATTTCGACGCCAGGGGCGAAGATGATGAGCGCCAAATCTGTAATATTCGGCCCGTACGGGCTTTTCAACCACATGCGAACGCCGAGCGCCGATGGCATAAGTGGGACTGCGGGGTCATCCTGGTATACTGTGAGCAGACAATTATCCACAGTGTAGGCGTACACTAGTCCGTCCCCAACAGCGTTGTCAAATCGCCATTGTCTCTGCGCTGTGATTGCTGGCGTCGGCCCGGCCAATGTGGCTCGATTCAAACCCGCTGCATTAAAAGTCACTGCCTTAACATTGCTGGCGCAAGCTGCAGCGCTTGCAAGCCCTCCACCCAAGGAGTGGCCAGTTATTTTGAAGTTAGTACTAATGTCGTCTGCCGCAACGAGTCCTTCTGCAATCGACATTGCCGCGATGTATTGCGGACTCGCGAATCCCAAGCCCTGACTCGCGTCTTCGATGGCATCCTGGACGTTTTCGGTCTCCGTTCCTGCAAATGAAAGCACATACTTGCCTGGCTCATCATCAAAGTCTTGATAAACCTTGACCTTCAAACCAGGAATCGTGTTCGTTTCTTCATTGAAAATTAAGTCGCGGATGTCGCTCAACACTCCAAGATCCGCCAAGTCTTCGCGAGTTAAGAGCCTTAATCCGATGTTCC
>JBKJSI010000690.1:0-4412 GCA_046595915.1 Pirellulaceae bacterium | reverse complement strand
CGCCGCGTAAAACGCGCAGGGAGTGGATCGCACCCGAATTACGAGTTTGCAAAAAGCCGTCCACTGCTGAACTTCTTGGTCAACACATTGCAGTTTTTATCTTTGATTCAAAGCTGCATTGATTCGCTTGATTCTTGCGACGACCCCGAGTCGAGCGTATCCTCCAAGCCATTCTGATTACTGGCCTGGAGCGAGAATTTCATGTACCTGCTTCTCCTTTATTGCCTCGCCTCCCCGATCTTAAGTTTCGACGACGAAAATCCCGCCCGTATTGATTTGGATCAAGATCTAGCTCGGCAGACGATTGTCGAAAAGAAGTGCGGGCAGTATTTGGGCCACCCCACCACCGTGCTTCTGGAGGATGGGAAGACAATTTTGTGTGTTTACCCCGAAGGGCACGGGCGCGGGGGTATCGTACTTAAGCGTTCTATTGATGCTGGGCTTACGTGGAGTGAGCGTCTGCCTGTTCCGGACAATTGGAAATCAAGTTTGGAGACGCCCACGATTCATCGAGTGGTGGATGCGAAGGGCAAGAAGCGATTGATCGTTTGGTCGGGACTCTATCCTGCGCGGCTTTCTGTTTCTGAGGATGACGGCGTCACTTGGACGCCGCTTGCCAAGGTTGGCGACTGGGGTGGAATTGTTGTGATGGGAAGCGTCATGGAGGTGAAGGGCTCTCCAGGTGAGTATGTTGCTTACTTTCATGACGACGGCCGGTACATTGCGGCGGAAGCTCGCGCGAAAGGCACTTTTGCGCTTTATCAGACTCGATCAAAGGATGGTGGCTTGACCTGGTCGACGCCTAAAGAACTGTACCAATCGGGAGAAATTCATCTTTGCGAGCCGGGTGTGATTCGTTCACCCGATGGCAAACGCCAAGCGATGCTGTTGCGAGAAAACCGTCGTAAAAAGAATTCGCATGTCATGTTCTCGGAAGATGAGGGCAAAACTTGGTCGGCGCCGACAGAGCTTCCGGCTTCGTTGACTGGCGATCGTCATACGGCGAAGTATGCGCCCGACGGTCGGTTGCTGATTTCGTTTCGCGATATGCACAAGGAAAGTCCTTATAACGGCGATTGGGTTGCTTGGGTGGGGACTTTTGAGGATATCGTGCAAGGAAAGCCGGGCGAGTATGTAGTCCGCCTCAAGGACAATCTGGTTCGGACGGATTGCGCTTACCCGGGAGTCGAGGTTCTGAGTGATGGGACGTTCGTGATAACGACGTATGGGCACTGGACGGCGAATGAATCGCCCTACATTCTCTCGGTGCGGCTAAAATTGAGTGAGTTAGATGAGCGTAAATAGCGAAGTTAAGCCGCTCTTGTTGAACTCCCGTGCCGCACATTGATAAAAACTCGAGGTTGCTCATGTCGAAGGATCGTACCGATGGTCAAGTGCTTGATGATTTGCTGGGCGCTCGTCTCGATGTGATTTCACAAATCGCGACGAAGGGAGAAGGGCCGAGCGGGAAACTGCCGCTGACGCACGAGATGCTGCGAGATTGGTCGTCAGGTGACCTCTTCGGTTTGACGCAGAATGCAGGCATGGGTTGGAAACCGGAAGAATTGCTCGGGCCGCAGTTCTTGATTTTGAGCACGCAGGGAGGAGTCCGTGCGCCGGATGGAGTGCCCATTGCACTGGGTTATCACACGGGGCATTGGGAAGTCGGCCTGTTAACCCAAGGAGCGGCTCGACGAATTAAGGCACTCGGTGGTGTTCCCTTCGCTGCTTTCGTTTCCGATCCTTGCGATGGCCGAACGCAAGGTACGACGGGGATGTTTGATAGTTTGCCGTATCGCAACGATGCGGCTTTGGTCTTCAGGCGACTCATTCGTTCGCTGCCGACGCGCGCGGGTGTGCTAGGAATCGCAACCTGCGACAAGGGTCTTCCGGCGATGATGATCGCCTTGGCGGCGATGCATGATTTGCCGGTCGTGCTCGTTCCTGGCGGCGTTACCCTCCCGCCGGTCAAAGGTGAAGACGCGGGGAAGGTGCAAACGATCGGCGCGCGCTATGCGCATGGGGAAATCTCGCTCGACGAAGCTTCGATCGCAGGCTGCGCGGCTTGCGGTTCGCCTGGCGGCGGCTGTCAGTTCCTGGGGACGGCGGCGACGAGTCAGGTGATCGGCGAAGCGCTGGGACTGAGTTTGCCGCATTCGGCGCTAGCTCCGAGTGGACAGCCCGTTTGGCATGAAATGGCCGATCGCAGCGCACAGGCGCTGTGGAATCTGCATGAGCGAGGCATCAAGGTTCGCGATATCTTGACCGAGGCTTCTGTTCGAAACGCCATGATGGTGCATGCGGCGTTTGGTGGTTCGACGAATTTGCTCCTCCATGTGCCAGCCGTCGCCTTTGCCGCTGGGCTGCGTCGCCCGACCGTAGAAGACTGGGCGGAAGTGAATCGATTGGTCCCCAGGTTTGTGGATGTACTTCCCAATGGCCCGACGAACCATCCCACGGTGTCGGTATTCCTTGCTGGCGGCGTTCCTGAAGTGATGCTTCATCTGCGCGAACGGAATCTGCTCGACCTGGATGTACTGACCGTGTCGGGCGTGAAATTAGCAGAGGTTCTAACTTGGTGGGAAAAATCAGATCGTCGCCGTGCGTTTCGTGAGATTTTGAAGTCACGCGATGGGATCGACGCTGACAATGTGATCATTCCGCCGGATGAAGCAGCGCGGCGCGGGATGACGAGTACGGTTTGCTTTCCGACGGGAAA
Organism: Pirellulaceae bacterium; assembly: GCA_046595915.1. Classification (GTDB taxonomy): domain Bacteria; phylum Planctomycetota; class Planctomycetia; order Pirellulales; family Pirellulaceae; genus JBKJSI01. Next base: position 1,693 of record JBKJSI010000690.1, on the reverse strand, counting down.
TGTCTGTCCACAGGGTTCCGTGATCAAAGCGACTTCGATCGATCCTCGGGTGGTGGATGAAGATGGCGTCTATCGCAAGCGAGGTCGTGCGCGGGTCTTCACGACCGAGCGTGATGCGATTCGCGCGATCAAAGGGCAATCGCAGCCGCCGATTGAGCCGGGCGATGTCCTGGTCCTTGCCGGTCGCGGTCCACTTGGTTCAGGGATGGAGGAAACGTATCAAATCACTTCGGCGCTGAAGTTCTTGAAGTGGGGGCGGGAAGTCGCGGTCGTTACGGACGCTCGGTTTTCGGGAGTTAGCACCGGGGCCTGTATTGGGCATGTTGGGCCCGAGGCGCTGGAGGGCGGACCGATTGGAAAATTGCGGGATGGAGATTGGATTGAGATTATCGTTGATCGGCGGCTTCTGGTTGGCCGCGTCGATTTTGTTGGGGAGGGCGAGAAGAGCTATTCTCGCGAGGAAGGCGCCGAAATTCTCGCGAAAAGGACGCTTCATCCGGCCATTCAACCAGACTCCCAATTGCCCGACGATACGCGGCTTTGGGCGGCACTGCAGCGGCTGGGAGGCGGTACCTGGGGAGGCTGTGTTTACGATATTCCCGAGATTTTGCGGGTCATCGAGGCTGGCGAGGCGGCGATTCGACTTCAAAAATCGCCGACCTAAAGAAATTGACAGACGACTGCCGATCGCCTAGCCTACGTCATTAGGCGTTTTGTTTGAATCTCGTATGGCAATTGCTTTTATTTGTAATTATTAAGTATTTTTGCGAGAGCATTTATGAGCCGAAGGTCGCGAGTTTTCGCGTTGCTCGCCTTGGTTGCCGTGCTATTGACGACGGGCGAGGTCCAGGCACGTATCTGGACCGATCGTTCGGGGCGAACGATTGAAGCGGACTTTGTGCGGGTGGATGGCGCCAATGTCATTGTTTCCCGGCAAGGGAAAGAGATTCCGATACCGCTGGAACGTTTGAGCGATGCGGATCAGGAATATATCAAAACCGCGCGGCCACCCGCGAGCGGCAGCGGTGGCAGCGCGGCGGATGACAATCCATTTGCAGATGGAACTAAAAATGGAAGCGGCAGTAAGCCGTCTGATGGTGCTGACGAAGACAAAGAGCCCGAAAAGCCTGGAAAATATCCATTAAGAAACTGGCGAGATCGGACTGGCTCTCAAGTGCGCGCACGATTTGTTGTCGTCCAGGGCCAAGACATCGTCCTCGAACGTAACAATGGCATCCGACTCAACGTGCCGTTTTACACGCTTGTAGAACCAGACCAGGAGTATGTTGAAAAAGAACTGAAAAAGGCGGGCACTCCGCATCTCATTCCTTCGCGTGCTCCACCGCAAAATACCTTAGGCGCTGGAGGAGGACAGCCACCCGCTGGTGGTTATGCTCCCCCAGGGGGATTTTCATCGCCTCCAGGAGGCGGCGGGAAATTTGGTTCGCCGTCGCCGCAAGGCAAAGGCGGCTTTATGGGATCACCACCTGGGTACTCTTCACCTCCGGGCGGCATCGGCCCGGGATTTCCTCCCCCTCCCAATCAAGATGATGGGTCAGGGGCGCCTGTGAACCCAGGTGGACTGCCACCTAGTTTTGGCTCGCCACCGCCTGGCGGAGAACCACCGATGCCGCCAGGCGGTGGCGAGCCAAAACTAGGTGGCAGTCCACCTGGGTTCACAGGCGCCCCTGAC
>JBKJSI010000669.1:0-6323 GCA_046595915.1 Pirellulaceae bacterium | reverse complement strand
GTCGATTTGCATGGGTGATTGGCCGTAGAGGAGAAATGTGTACTTCGTCGTTATCCTACTCAAGCCAACGAAATCGCATGAGTCCATTTTCCTAAGTAGGGGCACTGTGGGTAGAATGAAATGACATCTTACTCCTTGGATGGACCGCCAATGTCCGTACACAACTCGGAAAAAGTCTACGCTGGATTGTTCCACCACTTTCATCAGTTGTGGACGGTGCAACTTTGCAACACTCTGAATCAAGGAGTTATGCCCGAGGGGTACTTCGCTCTTGTTGAGTCTCATGCACTGGGGGTAGTGCCAGACGTACTGACTCTGCATCGACGCGATCGAAGTGACTCAGATTCGGGTTCTCCACTGGCGACAAGCGGCATTGCGATCCTTGATGCGCCACCGCAGGCAGCAATTATCAGTGAGGAAGAAGAGGAGGCGATCTACGTCGAAAAAGCGAATCGCATCAAAGTTCATCGTTCGGGCGGTGATCTGGTTTCGGTGATTGAACTCGTTTCACCAGGGAACAAATCGAGCAAGGCGGCCGTAACAGATTTTGTCGAGAAGAGCCAGCAACTTATTCAAAGCGGCGTCCATCTCTTCGTGATCGATCTTTTTCCACCAACGCGTCGTGATCCGCAGGGGCTGCATCCCTTGATCTGGGACTACTTTCGCGAAGAGCCATTCGAGTTGCCTCGCGACAAACAACTTTGCATCATGTCTTACTATGCGGCCCTGATGAAAAAGGCTTACGTCGAGCCACTGGCAATTGGAGGTCCGCTTCCAAAGATGCCGCTCTTTCTGAGTCAGACGCATTACGTCTACTTGCCGCTCGAAGAAACCTATGCGGCCGCATTCACGGCTTGTCCTTCGGTTGTAAAGGAAGCCGTGGGCTAACTGCGTATTCCGAATCCGCTTGCTGCCGTGCCTTGACTCCGCCGCAACGGGCCCCATCGGGCTATGGCTCTCCCACTCGAACCGATATTATGCCAGGGATGTCCTTAGGGGAACGGCAAAGGGCTGCTGCGGGCGCACCGCAAGGCTTTTCGCGATAAGGCTTTAGAGACTCGCCGCCCGGCCAATTTGGGGCGGCTTTTAGGATGCATGACTGGCATGAAGACCGACGAACTGCGTGAAAAATATCTCGAATTCTTCGTCTCCAAGGGGCACACCGAGAAGCCGAGCGATGTGCTCGTGCCGACTTGGGACCCGTCGGTGCTGTTTACGCCTGCGGGGATGAACCAGTTTAAGGACCACTTCCTGGGCAAAGTCGCCCTCGATTTCACCCGGGCGACGACCTGCCAAAAGTGTCTTCGCACCGGTGACATCGATAACGTCGGGCGCACCGCGTATCACCACACGTTTTTCGAGATGCTGGGCAACTTCAGCTTTGGCGACTACTTCAAACGCGATGCGATCCACTGGGCGTGGGAATTTTTGACGAGCAAGAAATGGCTCGGGATCGAGCCGGGCAAGTTGCATGTGACCGTCTACCTCGATGACGACGAAGCGGCCGATATTTGGCACAACGAGATCAAGCTGCCGCTCTCGCGCATCTCGCGGCTCGATGAGTCGGAGAATTTTTGGCCGGCGAGCGCACCATCGCAGGGGCCCGATGGGGTTTGCGGGCCGTGCAGCGAAATCTATGTCGATACGGGCATGGGCAAGCCCGTCGAGATTTGGAATCTCGTGTTCACGCAGTTCAATCGCGTGGGCGATCCGCCCAATAACCTGTCGCCGCTGCCGAGCAAGAACATCGACACGGGCATGGGCCTCGAGCGCTGCGCGTCAGTGCTGCAGGGCGTGTCGACGAATTATCACATCGATATCTTGCGGCCGATCGTCGAACAGGCGGCGGAAATTTGCGGGATGAAGTATGACCCTGAGCAGGATAGCGGGCGGCGGTTTCGGCGGATGGCGGATCATGTTCGCGCCTGTGCGTTTTCGATTCATGAGCACACGGTTCCTGGCACCAAGCGGGCGAAGTATGTCATTCGTCGATTGCTGCGCCGCGCGGTCCTCGACGGCCGGCAACTCGGACAGCGCGAGCCGTTTCTTTACAAGCTCGTGCCGATTGTCGCGGAGATGATGAAGACGCCTTATCCGGAGCTGCAAGAAACCGTGCAGCGCGTCGCGAGTACGATTCGCGCGGAGGAGGAAGGCTTTTTCAGCACGATCGACGCGGGGTTGAGTCGCATCGACCGCGTTTTCTCGGACATGAAGACGCAAAATCGCACGGCCGTGAGCGGCGAAGAGGGCTATGACCTCTACACGACGTTTGGTCTACCGCCTGAGCTCGTCGAGAACATGGCGGGCGACCAGGGGGCGACATTTGACTGGACGGGCTTTCGCAAGAAGATGGATGAGCATGGCGAGATCTCGGGCGTCATCGCGGAAACGGTTTTTCAGACCGGCCCGATGGAGACGCTGAAGGAGACGCTTAAGCGGAGCGAGTTCCTCGGGTATACGCTCGCGGAGTCGCCTGCGGTCGTGAAGGGCATTGTTGCGATTCTTGATGGCCAAACGAAACTTTGCGATGCGCTCGGCGCGACGCAGACGAGCGACCCTGTGAAGCTCGTGCTCGATAAGTCGCCGTTTTATGGCGAGTCGGGTGGGCAGGTGGGCGACGTGGGCGTGATCACTGGGCCCGGCTTCCGCTTTGAAGTTACGGACACGCAGAAGGAGGGCGAGTTGATTGTTCACCTCGGCAAGCTCGCGGAAGGCAAGGTCACCGTCGGCGCGACTTGCACCGCGCGGGTGAAAACGGACCGGCGGCAGGCGATTAAGCGGGCGCATTCGGCGACGCACATTCTTCACTACGCGCTGCAGAAGAATCTCGGCAAGCATGCGCAGCAGCAAGGTTCCAAGGTCGAGGCGGACGCGCTGCGGTTTGACTTTTCCAATCCCGAGGCGATCAAGCCCGAGGCGCTCAGCGCGATTGAGACCGATGTCGCGGCGCAGGTCAAAGCGGCGGCTCCGATTGGCTGGAAGACGGTGAGTCTCGCGGACGCGCGGGCGGCGGGCGCGATGATGCTTTTCGGCGAAAAGTATCCCGATCCCGTGCGCATGGTTTCCATGGGCGAATTCAGTAAGGAACTCTGCGGCGGCATTCATCTTGATAACACGCGCGAGGTCGAGGATTTTGAGATCGTCAGCGAAGAGCTCGTGGCGGCGGGGACGCGTCGCATCGTCGCGCTGACGGGCATGAAAGCGCGCGAGAATCAGAGCAAGACGCGGCTGTCGCTCAATTCGCTCGCGGCGCAGCTCAATACCACGCTCGAAAACACGCCGTCGGCGGTGCGGGTGCTTGTCGAGTACGTGCGGGCGCTCAAAAAACAGGTTGGCGGCGGACCAACGGCGGTGCGCGAAGTTTTGCCGAAGTCGCCCAATGGCAAAGCTCTAGGCGAGGATGACTATTCTGGCGCTCGGCAGCTTCTGCGCGATGCGGCGCGGCTTCTGAACGTCGCTCCGCTCGATGCGCCGCAGCGCGTCGAGGCGCTGCTCGCGGATGTCGAGTCGCTCCAGGCACAAGTCGCGACGCTCGCGAAGGCGGGCGATCTTTCGGCGGATAGCCTTATCGAGAACGCGGCGGTGATTGGCGAGACGAAGGTGATCGTTGCCGAAGCGCCGGGGGCGAATGCCAACTTGTTGCGTCAGCTCGTCGATCAGATTCGCAAGAAGACGCCCTCCGCGGCGGTCTTCCTCGCGGCGGCTCAGCCCGATGACAAGGTCATGCTACTCGCGGGCCTTTCGCGTGATCTGACCGACAAGGGCCACAGCGCGGGGAACTGGGTGCGGGATGTCGCGCCGGTCGTTGGTGGCGGCGGCGGCGGGAAGCCCGATCTTGCTCAGGCGGGGGGGAAGGATGCGTCGAAACTCCCGCAGGCGCTCGAGACGGCGAAGCAGGTGATTGAGAAGATGCTGGGGGCGTAGTGCCGGCATGGAAAAAGGGCTTGTTGTTCCAATGGGGCCATTCGGGCCAATTGGGCCATCTCACGGGGAAATCTGGCCTGATTGGTTGGGCCTGATTGCGGCGGTGGGCAAGACGCTCACTGCGCCTTGTGGCGGCTTGCAAAAAAGGCTTGTTTTTTCAACCTGGCCTAGGAGGCCCCACGCGCCCCCTCACGGGGTGTTGGGGGCGCGGTTGAGGGGCGCGGTTGGCGCCATGAATGTTGGATGTTGGTTTTGTTGCGTTTGCGCTATCGGAGTTGGTTTTCGAGGGCGGAAAGCAACTTTGAAGGGTAAAATGGCTACGCGGCAGCAAGCGTTTGGCTAGGCGTTCTTTGGCGGGCATGTGCGTAACAATATTGCAACACTTCGTCACTAACAGATTCATAGCCAATGCGAACGAGCCGGCAACAAGTATCGTCAAGATCGCTCGATGAGTTTTTGTTCGAGACAGACGAGTCGTCGCCGGAATTCGTGGTTCAGTTTTTTTGCAAGTGGCTAACCGAGTATGTGAACGGAGTCGCTGAGTTTCGAGACGAGCAGACTTTGCAGTTTGGGTACGCCACTTTGACATGTGAGGTGCGCGGTAGGTCTTTGCGATTGCTTGCGCCGGACTTTGAATCTATGCCGATCCGCCTGACTCGCAACCTTGGGCAGGCCTTTCGCATCATGGTGCTGCAGAAATATACGGCGGAGTCGCTGGGTTTTGCGCCTGACATTCCTTCGATGCTGAATACGGCGACCGTCTGCCGGGATTTTGAGTCGCATCCCCAGTTTGCGGAACGATGTGAACCCTCGGACAACAATCCCTTGGACTCGGGCTGGGTCGTGGGCAGGATGCATTCCGCGATCGACTATAACGATCCCGCGAATCTCCAGTGCATGTCGCTTTATGAGGTAATGCTTTACTCGCCGCAAGTCTTGATGTTTTTGTCGCTGCCGCTTGGGTGCCAGGTTTTCTTTTCGGAACGACCGCCGAAGATTTTGCAGGGTGGAAAACGGCTTGCGATTGCGAAGGGGTCGTTTTTGGAGCGGTATTTTGGGGGTAAGGGATAGATTGAATTGCAGCTAGTAGGGCAGGCACTCGCCAGACTTCTTTGAAATCCAATTTGGTCCGCTGATCACTTACCGTCGCGAGCAAGCCCCTTCGGAGGGATTCTTTTCTTCGTAGTGATTCTTCGTTGCGAAGGAAGGCAGGCGGGAGCCCTACGAAGACTAAGCTCAACTCGATGATGACGGGGGTGACGTATATTCAGAATTCACAAACAAAACGAACACAGCCGGTTCCGGGCGCCAAGCGGAAACTGATTGATGAACGACCCCTTCAGGGTCGGTTGGGGTGTTGGTGTTTCCGCGTTCCCAGCCCTTCGGACTGGGCTGGCAGAAGCAGCCCTTCAGGCTGCGGGAATGATTTGAATTAGTTACGGCATAGGCGAGGACGCTCGCAATTGTTTCTGAAGCCATGCTGCGTTTAATCGGGAGCACCGGTGGTGGCCTGCGACACGGATCACGCCAGACCTAGGTAGTCCGGTCGGCCCGAGAATACGGAAGGACAATTCGCCTGGTTCGTCTGAAAAAAAACTCCGTTATGCAACCTGGGAAGGCATTCCCTACGAGTTGCTGGATGCGTCGGCGATGGTGTGCTGTGTCAACTGACATGGAGTTTCAGCGTACTTAAAATAACGGCGCCTCGCAGCAACCCGACTCTTAAGAGATTGTCGGTTGCATCGATGCGGCCGCCCTTTCTGGGCTTTTCAGTTTGATTGGGCGAGGTTACCTGGGTTTCCGCGAGTACGCTCACCCCAGGCTCGTATGAGGTCGTCCCGTTGGGACTGAATGCGATTGTGTGCATTTGGGTAGCTGAAGTAGGCGATTTAGCGAACAGGGGCAGTCATGGCCTTTGGAGTACCGAAAGCCATACCACCCACCGGTATTCGTCATTGGTATTCGTAATCGGTATTCGAGTCCCGACTACGAAAACCGAGCACGAGTCCCGATAATTCTCGTGGGCTTCGGTAGAGCGCCCCCCCGCCACACGTCTTAAGACAAGTCCTTTTTCGCACCCTATTTCCGCGCAACGCCCGCGCCCTCGACTGGGGCGTCTAAAATTCGCACTTGCATCCGGTCTACTTCTTCGTGGTTCAGCGAGATCTCCGCGCCGTCGGCTAGCCGCAACCGCCAGCGTTCGTCTCCTTCTTCGCGTCCCAGTGCGGTGAGCCGTTCGCCGGTCTTTAGCCGCGAGTCTGGCGTCGGCGCCGTCACACTTTCGACCACCGCCGAAACGCCTTCGCGCAGGAGCGACGCACTGATCGTTGATCCTACATGCAATAGTTCATCCGGCGGAATCGGCGAGCCATGCGGGTCGCGAAGCGGGTGCCCTAACT
>JBKJSI010000441.1:0-4952 GCA_046595915.1 Pirellulaceae bacterium | reverse complement strand
TAGGCCGCCTAGTGGCAATCTGACCCTAGATAGTGGCCATCTAGGCCATCTAGGCAACCTAAGAAAAACAAGCACTTTTTTGAAAGAGAATAGCGAGTTTACGCTCATCACGGTCGTGCGACTTGGGAAGACGGGACGCTAATTGGAGTGCTCGATCGTTCGATCGAGCAGACTTGCAACTTCCGTGGGTGCGGACGAATCAGCGTTCTTCCCCTTGTGGGCTCGTTCGTGTCGACTCCACCATTCCTCGCCCTTCTCATTTGTCCAAATAAAAGCCTTCGGGCTGCGGTTCAACAGCTGGCTTAGATCACGAGCAGTTTGCGGACGCTTGGGTCGCTTTTTCTCAAGGCAGGAGAGAATGGCATGCTCGAGTTCGGGGGAGACGGGCGCTGAGCAATACTTCGATGGCGGCTCGGGGTCTTCATCAACATGCTTTTTACATAGCGCGACGATAGAGTCGGCTTCAAAGACGGGGCGACCGGTAAGTAGGTAATATCCGACCGCACCGACCGCATAAAGGTCGCTACAAGCATCCACAGAAAGAGGCGATTGAAAGGCCTCTGGCGACATGTAAAGTGGCGTGCCAGTGAGTGAATTGCGAGCGCCTTTACCATCATCGTTGGCAACTTCTTTGACGAGACCGAAGTCGAGCACCTTGATTACATCAGGTTCGCAGCCACGGCGAGAAAGCATGATATTGGCCGGCTTCACGTCTCGATGCACAAGGCCCATCGAGTGGGCTTCAAAGAGCGACCCGCAGATTTGTCGTAGCAGATGAATCACGCGTTCTTCCGATAGCGGACCATCTTGCGAAACGAGCGTTTGCAGGTTGATTCCTTCGATGTACTCCATCGCGTAGTAGAAAATACCCTCCGGCGTGCGCCCGTAGTCGTAGATCGAAATTGTATTGGGATGATTGAGCTGGCAAGTAATCTGCACTTCGCGTTCGAATCGTGCTTGCGCCTCGTCATTCATCTTGTCGAGTTCGAGCATTTTCACTGCGGCGGGACGACGAAGCATGGCGTGGTGCCCTTTATAAACCACGCCCATAGCGCCGGCGCCGAGTTTTTCTTCAAGCCTGTATTGGCCGAGCTGCTGCGCTTTCATTGCGGCCTGCTGAGCCTCGCGCCGCAGCCTGGCAGTCATGACCGTGAATGCGAAGATTCCAATGGAAGTTACCCCTAAGAGACCGAACAGTACAAAAAATGTGTTTCGCAAAATAATGAGCGGGCGAAATGCCTCGGCGGCTTCGATTTCCGTGGTAATACCGATTCCAAACTCAGGCAGCCATTTCCATGCGGCAACCACGAGTTTGCCGCGGTAATCGCGAAACCCGTCGACATCGGCGCCGGCGTTTCCGGCAAGTGCGTCGGCGACCGAGCGGGTGAAAGGCGAACTCGACCTCCGCACTTTGGGCCGATAACCACTGCTGAGGTCTCCGCCCGGGTCACGGAGTGATACGTTGAGAATCGACTTCGAATTCTCTCGGTCAGGCAAAATGCCGAGCAGGATCAATTGTTCGTCGAAACGGCTGTTGGACACCATCAATCCTTCGGAGTCAAAAGCATAGCTTTCGCCGGTCTTTCCCAGCTGCCCCATTTGCAGAATGCGAGTAAATTCCCGATTGGGCGCAATTCGAAAAACGATGGCGCCAATGACTTGAAACGATTCGTCGCGAATCGGTGCACTGACAATCATGGTCGGGGTACCGGCGCGCGAAACCCCTTTTTCATCGGGCAGCATCACGACACTCGCAAAGGGCGGCGAAAGCGCGGTGTCGCCTTCAAAGCAGATGCCGAGTGTCTTACTGTACTCAGGGATATTTCGTTGCCCGACTAGCACGGGATTAGAAGCATCGAGGATGCGGTAGGTGCGATCGACGACAAAGTAGCCTTCATAGTGGTGCGAGGTCATCGCCGGCGCAAGTTGCTTCTTGAGTTCAAGTCGAATTGCAGCGTCGATTGGCGCGCCTTCGCCGCTAGCGGTCTCGGCGGCGAGCATTTTATAAACTACACCGCGTACCGCGAGTGAAGAGGCCAAGGCCTCGGCATTTGAAAGCTGGACCCGCCGCCAGCTTTCGATCATCTGAGATTCGATCTCGACAAATGCTTTCAGCTCCGCCATCAGGCTTGACTTGATCGTCGACTCGATCATCCGCTTGGTAAAGTAGCCAATCGAACCGAGTACGAGCAGCGCGATGATCGGCCAGATCCAAATCTGGGTAGTCAGAAGGACTCGTGTGCGTGCGACCGTTCGCGAAACACTGCGCGATTGCCAAGTCATATGCACATTGGAGTGCGTGCCAGTGCGCTCGCGCTGGGTGGGTCGGAAGAATCGGAATAGATCGAGCGCCATAGTCGGGTGTCGAATAGGTGGCAAATGAAGTTGCGGAGTGTCCAATATAGTTGCCCAATTTGTGGGCAAACCGGCAAAACTGGCAAATTCAACCGTTGCCGCGATCCCGGATTGGTACATCCCGCGTAACCATCCGAATATGGAGGCTTTTTCTCATCATTCCATGTTGCCTTTTCGCCACATGTTGCCAATTCGCATGCTACGTTTTTGATGGACGGAAGTTAGCGAGCAGCTGCTGAAGAGGTGGGCTGCTCAACCAGGATTCTGTACGCCATGCGACCAGCAGATCAGACACGAACGAGCATTCAGAAGCGCTTCACCGTGCTGATCGCTTTCGTATTTCTGTTGGCAGGTTGTGCTTCGCTTCGCTTGCCACAAATTGATCCGAGTGGGCAACATATTTTCTTGCCTTCGCCGAACTACACGACGATTACACCCCCGGGAACGGAGATCTGTGACGCGATCTCCAGCGCGTCGCCGAAGGCGGCATGGGTTGAGCCCGCCACTCCGCCACCAGTCATGCTGGGGCGGCAAGTGCCTGATGATGAAATGCAGCTCTGTGGCTTTCCGCAAGCGCCGCCGGGTGCAGGGCCGATCAAAGGGATTTGCCAAAAGCCGCTCGAGGGACATGTGACGCTTTCGCCAGAGCGGATTGTTGCGCCGGTCGGAAGTGAAGTGGTGCTGGTTTCCGGCTTATGCAGCGCCGCGGGTACTCTGGTGACTGGCGAGCCGATTGAATGGACGTTGTCGCAGGAGAGCGTTGGTAACTTTGTGCAGGTTGGCGAGCGTGGCAGCTGCTATCTGGCTCGCTTAGTGAGCAAAGATCCTCGCAAGATTAGTAACGATTTTGCCTTGGGGAAGGCATCGACCGAGGCGCGGTTCATTACGCGCGGAACTCCGACTCCGGCGGATGATTTGCCTCTGAAGAAGGGGGAAAGCTGGGTCAGCCTCACGTCCGCGAAAGAGGGTGTGTCGCACGTGACAGTGCTCGCGCCGAGTGCATACAACTGGGACATGCGGAAGCGGATTGCTTCGATTTATTGGGTCGACGCACAGTGGCTTTTCCCGACGCCGACGGTTGCGCGGGCGAGCGAGACGCATGTATTAACAACGGTGCTTTCGCGTGGACGAGACTTTTCGCCGATCAGCGATTGGATTGTGAAGTATGAAGTCGTCGGCGGTCCGGCGGCGACTTTCCCGGCAGCCAACAACGACTCGGTGGTCGAAGTGTTCACCGATGCGGATGGTCGAGCGGCGGTGGAGATTCGTCCGACGGGGGATGAGTCAGGGACGACACAGATTCATATTCAGGTAATTCAGCCTGCCGCAAAAGATGGCAGTCGGCCGTTCCTTGTGTTGGGTGAGGGTGACACGACGGTTACTTGGAGTGTTCCTCGCGTTGAGATTCAGGTCGACGGTCCCCCAGCGGCAGGCGCACAATCGGAAGCGGGCTATCGAATTGCAGTTCAAAATACCGGCGATATTCCGCTAACCAATGTCATCGTTACCGGCACCTTGTCGGGCGGTGCAAGCTTGATCAGGGCGTTGCCGGAAGCTGCTGGCGTGGGCGACAAATTTGAATGGCGGCTGGGCGATATGCCGGCGCGGAGCGCGACGCCGATTGATCTTTCGGTGCGGCTGGGGAGCGAGTCGTTTCGGTTGGAGGCCCGTGTTGATTGTGATGAACGGCTCACGGCGGAAGATGCTTTTGATACGACGGTAGAGGCTCAGGCTTTGGTAGTGGCGATGCGCGGGCCGGAGTCGGGGAATGCTCCGGTTGGGGATTTTGTTGAATTCTTGGTGGATGTGAGCAATAAGTCGAGCCGCGATCTCGTGGGCGTTACGGTGACCGATACATTTGACGCGGGACTCGAGCACGAGTCGGCTCAGCCGAGTCCGCTGATTCGCGATTTGGGAACGCTGCGAGCGGGTGAATCGAAGACGCTTTCGATTAGGTTCCTTGTACGGCAATTAGGCGAACTGTGTCACACGCTGGAGGCGGTTTCGAATTCAGGCGAGCGGGCATCCTCTCGCGGTTGTGTTCGTGGCGTTGCGCCGGAGGATTTTGAGGCGGGGCCGCTACGCGTGAAGAAGACGGGGCCGTTACAGGCTCGCGTCGGGGACAAGATTATTTATGCGATTGATATTGAGAATACGGGCGACAAGGCGCTGACCGATTTGGTGATTACCGATGAGTATGACGTGGCTCTCGAAGTCACGCGGCTGACGGATGATCATCGACTCGACCGCGCTGCTCGAACGATTGAGTGGCGTGTCGATACGCTGGCGGTCGGTCAGTCATTAAGGTTTGAGGCGGAGTATGAGTGCCGAGCGCCATCGGTGAATGCGGGCAATCGAGTGCGAGTGACGACGGGGCAGGGGCATTCGGCGAGTGGCGAAGCTCGGACGCAGATTGCGCCGTCGGTGGCGATGCGGAACACCGGTTTTGTGCGAGGGTCGACGAATGCTCGGAGGCAGCAGAATGGCTGGTCGACGAGCGTTCGCGCGGTGAAGGATGTGAAGCGAGGCGGGGCTACGCATCAGTTAATCGTGCAGAATGAGCGAGATGAGATTATTCGAGATGTTTATATTGAGAT
>JBKJSI010000342.1:0-7375 GCA_046595915.1 Pirellulaceae bacterium | reverse complement strand
GCTCTTTTCGGCTCACCCTTCCGAGGCTTATTGGTATTCGCCTACAGCATCGAAGGGGAATTGTCGCCGCTGCCCGCAGAAGAGCTATTTGAATATCGCTCGCGGCGTTACGCTTTCTTAGGAATCTCGCTGACCCTCTACCTCTCCGCCGCCCGGCTACTGTCGCCGAAGTGGCGAACCTATGGCCTCCCAACGAAGCGATTTCGCCAACTAGCCGCTCCGTTTTCACAACTCATTAGCGGCGCCGACGAACATGCGCGGCGCCGCGAAACTTCGAGCGAGCCTATTTCGCTGCTCGCGTAACTTGCTGACGGGGAGCAGCTAGAAGTCGGGCCTCCGAAATTCCCCGGTCCAAGACCGAATCCTCGTCGCCCTGTGAAGGCACTTCACCTTCGGAGTTGGGTTTCGCGACGACTTCGACTCGTACATTGGGCTCAACACCTTTACCGCTGATCGCCGCCCCGCTGGGGGAGAAGAATCGCGACGTGGTAAGTCGCACACCCGCTTTCGAAGTGCTAAGCGGGAAAATGCCTTGGACGGAGCCTTTGCCATAGCTGCGCGAACCGACGATCGTGCCCCGATGGTGATCGCGGATGGCGCCGGCAAAAATCTCACTGGCGCTAGCCGAGTCGCCGTCGATCAAGACCACGAGCGGCACGGGCCAAGTGCCTTCGGCAATGGCGTGGTAATCAAAATCCTCACGGGGGCTGCGGCCGCGGGTGGAGACAATTTTGCCATCGCGAATGAACTTGTCTGCGGTCTTTACCGCAGCATCGAGAAGCCCGCCGGGATTCCCACGAAGGTCGAGAACGAGGGCTTGCATGCCCTCACGGTGAAGTTTCCAAAGTGCTGCGTCGAGGTCGCGGCTGGTTGATTTCTGAAAATTGGTTAAGCGAAGATAAGCGACGCCCTTTTCGCGGTCCAAAATTTCGACTCGATCGATGCAGGGCACGTCGACTCGTTTCCGGGTCGCGTTGAAGGTCTTCTCTTGGTTATTGGGCAAGCGCACGATCACTTCGACTTCAGAGCCCTCGGGGCCGCGAAGGAAATCGGCAACGGCATCAGGGTGCTCGTCTCGCGTGTGATGCCCGTCGACACCCACGATGCGATCATTACGTTTGAGTCCCACTGCTTCGGCGGGGCTGCCCGCGATGACATCGACGATTTTGAGGCAGTCGGCTTCGGTTTTGATTTCCACGCCAAGGCCGACAAAGTTGCCTTCGATCTGCGAAAAGAGTTCGTCGAGTTGCGTGGGGGCGAGGAACGCACTGTATTCGTCGAGCGTGCTGGAGCAGCCGGCGGCGAATTCCAGGATCGTCACCGCTTGGGGAATGCCAAGTCGCGTTTGCGCAAGACGTGCGGCATCTTCAGCACAAGCCTTGGCTTCGTCGCGAGAAGTAGGGGCGTAGGTCGCGGCGCGACGGGCAAATTCATCACGAAATGCCTCGATCTGCGTTGTCCCTTGCTTGAGGCCTTGGGCAGTATGAAAACTCGTCTCCTCCAGCGCCGCAATGAAGAATCGGGAGCCTTCTCGCGTCATTTCGGTCCAGGTTGGGGCGCCAACATAGTTTGTCTGGATCTTTTGCAGGATCTCGCCATAGGCGTTAAGTGCCTCATCGCGGCTCACCGAACGCGACCAGCGGACGTAATCCGATTCGCTGTGGCGGCGCGTGACATCGCAATGTGCCCGAGCCAAATTCCAGCGATCGCGGATTTTCGCGTTATCAGGAAATTCCTTGATCGCCTCTTCGTAGTGGCCCGCCGCTTCCGACCAACGGCTTTCGGTTTCGAGCTGGATGCCCTTTTCGATCCAGGTCGCCACGCGCGGGTCAGTAGACACGACCGGCGCAGCTGTAGGCGAATCGACGACGGACGGCCGCGAGAGCGATGAAAAGCTAGGAGCCTGGGTGGCGGGCGCAACAGGTCGAGATCTTCGCGTCGAAGTCTGGGCGCGGGCGGTCGAGATCGCCCCCGTCGATGCGATGGCCAGCGCCAACGAAAAGAGAACGCTTCGCGAACGCCCCGGCTGCAAAATCCATCGTTGCATGCTTCGATCCATCAAGCGAAAGGCGGGCTGTCACGGAACCGCATCGCAGACGACGCCGCCGGAATTGGCTAAGCGCTCGGTTGCGGGCCAGTCAACGCGGGTGAGCGCGCAAACCAACGGACAGAACTCCACCTAAGGAACTCTAGGTCATAAAACAACAAGCGTCAAAAAATAGTGAGCACTTTGCGCCCTTGAAAAATCGCTACCTTCTGCACAACACGATGGCCCAGTTCGGGCTGAATCAGTGGCAGCGGTAGTCGCAAGAATGCGCAAAGCGCGGGTGGTGCATCCCTGCGCGATGGTCCCTCTTGGACCGAAGAAACCGCCCCTAGAATCGGACGGATTTACCAAGCCGGCTGGCCGCCGGTTCGTCGCTTTTCTCGCGACTCCTCATTTGACGCAGCATTAGATACGAAGGTGCTGGGGCGAAGTTCATTAAAGCTCCGACGAGCCGCGCCAGTAGGCTTGGTTTGCCTTAACCTATTATGCGGTAAGGGTTTAAGGTGGTGGGTTAGGCCGGCGTCCACGTTTTTCTCGCGTATTGCTCCCTTTGACGTGCGGCGGCGGTGTCGTTACCTTTCTAACTTCCCAATATCTCCGGTTAATTAGTAATTTCGAAGGTTTGCCTAGTCATGACGATCGGTCGCAACAAGGAACATCGTGCCAAGGTCAAATTGGAAATCGCCGATCGGTACGAAAACCTGGCGAGAATATCCGGCAGTAAACCCAAGCGGGAAAGGTACTTGCGGCACGTAAAAGTCTACCGCCGTCAAGCCATTGAGATTATGCGCGAGCCGTAGGTCGCTCCGGCTTTGAGGGACTTGGAATCAGATTGCTCCGTTTGGAATCGCTCCTGCGCGGTGCTGAGGTAAATCGGTTCCCGCGTGGAATTGGTTGGGGAAATGGCGAATTATGCGCCATCCCCTCGACAGGGCCGCCAAGAGTTCTTAAACAGTAGCAATCGAGGTATTGATGAATTCCTCGCACCGAATCGAATTGTCTCGCAATTCGGTTTCGCTAGGAAGCGTTTTCAGCAACACCATTTGCAAAAATTTTACTCCAAGTACCACAGTTACCCCCTAGACCGGGGGCAGAAAGGTTCTGGTCCCCCATGGCCAAGAAAGCCGCCGCCAAGAAAGTCGTCAAACCGTCTGGCCGCACCCCCCGCAAGGAAAACTACCAAAAGGCCCGTATGACCGCAGTGGTCGATCGGCTCAAGCAGCTTTCCGCCAATGTCAACGGTCTAATCAAGGGCATGGAAGACGCCGGCGTCACCCAAATTGAGGTCGATGGCCATGCGATGTTGCTTCGCGGCATCAACCAAATCGAAAATTTTATCGACAACTCAACCCGCTCGATTCGCGAAGCCAAGAACCGCGCGACAAAGATCTAAATACGGATATCAGTCAAGATCTAGGTATCGTTAGCAAAGTAGTTAGAAAAGTTCAGGCGTCGATTGGCGCACAGAGTAGTTCTCTCTCCATCAAGCGTCATGGAGAGAGCGCAGGGGGATTGTGTCGCCGCTAGCACTATTGGCGCCACGAATTCACATTCCCTTGGCAAGCGGTGTTTGCTAAAAGTCGCCCGTCGAAAGAGCCTTAGTTCGTCAAGGGTGGCGATCTCGCGCTAATTCGGCCTGTGAATGGATTCACCTTGGGCTCGGCTTTGATGCGCACCATTACGCGCTACATCCTCAGCGAATTGATCACGGTCTTCACCGTGTCTCTAGTCGGCATCACGTTAGTGATGATTTTGAGTCTTGTTGGACTCGAGGCGGTCCAAAAAGGCCTCAGTCTCGGCCCGATTCTGCAGATGATTCCCTACATTCTGCCCACTGCCTTATCGTTTTCGATTCCAGCGACTGCTCTTTTCACTGCTTGTCTCGTCTACGGTCGCATTTCGAGCGCCAACGAACTCGTCGCCCTCAAAGCTGCTGGCGTGAGACCGTGGCTAATCGCCAGACCCATTGCCTACATGGCGTTCGCGTTAAGCCTCATTTCCGTGATGTTGATCGATGTTGCTTACTCCTGGGGCCAAAAGGGCGTCCAGCAAGTGGTGCTCCATCAGGCCGAACGCATCGTTTACGACATGCTGAAATCCAACCGGCAGTTCTCCACACCTAAATTCTCGATCGTCGTTTCCAATGTCGTTGGACGAGATCTGATGAATCCAACGATCACGATCGGCGTCGATGACAAGTCGCCGCCGATCACCGTCGTCGCTGAACGGGCGCAGCTCACTTCCGATACGAAGGACAATTCGCTCGTTATTTCTCTTCACAACGGTGAAGCTCAGCGCGGTAAGGAATCGTTCACCTTTCATCACCGAGAATTCTCCCAAAAAATTCCGCTCAATTTCGCGCTAACCAAACAGCAAGATTCAGAGAGCCCTTCCAATTTGGCGATGAGCCGCATTCCCGGTGAAATCGAACGGCAACTCATCCAAATTAACCTGCTCGAAAACCAGGCAGCCGTTGAGACGGCTTTTGGTATGACCAGCGGCGACTTCGCGCATAGCAATGGCGTCGGCTGGCACAAGATTTACACCAGCCTCGACTTTGCGCGGCAGCGTCTCAATCGCCTTTATGCCGAACCTTGGCGACGTTGGGCGAGCGGCTTTAGCTGTTTGTGCTTTGTTTCGGTTGGCGTGCCGGTCGCGATTTGGCGACGCTCTTCGGACGTGATGATGACTTTCGCCAGCGTATTCTTGCCGATCATCTGCACCTATTTCCCCTTCTTCATGTTTGGGCTCCAGCAAGCCAAAAACGGCGCCATGCCACCCGCGGTGGTCTGGCTCGGGAATTTGCTTTGCTTGGCCATCGGAAGTCTATTTTGGAAATGGGTTAATCGTTACTGAATCGATCGAACCATTGGATTTCACTTCCACGCCCGACTCACTCCAGTAAAGGCCGCTTTGATGTCCGCTTCCGTGATGAATGAACCCGTTGCCATGCCTATTCGCGATTGGTTCGTTCGCAATCGCGTACGCCTCAGCGTGGTGCTCTTTACCATTTTTGTGGTCGCCGCGCTGCTGCTCGGCATCCGCCCGCACAACGTGATCAACTTCCGCGATCCCGTCGTCATTGCGGGGCTTCTGTTAGTCGTTAGTGGAGTTTTGATTCGCACTTGGGCGGCGGGTACGCTGCGCAAACGTGAAGTGCTCGTCCAAGATGGTCCCTATAAGTTCATCCGCCATCCGCTCTATCTCGGCTCGTTCTTACTGACAACCGGCTTCTTCGTTCTTAGCGGGGTAACCATCGGCCTAGTGCTGATGATCACGCCGATTTTCTTAGCCTATGTCTTCGCGATCCGCCATGAAGAACGATTTCTCGCCGATAAATTTGGCGCCGATTGGACGCAGTATTCTGCTCGAGTTCCCGCCCTGATTCCTTGGAAAATCCCCAACTCCATGAATCTCGCGTGGACTTATCACCAATGGTCCCGCAACCGCGAGTATCAAGCAATGTTTGCCTCGATTGGCGGCTTGGCCGGCCTCTACGCCTGGTGGGCCCTTACTGTTCAAGGCGGCTAGCGAACACGTCGGATCTAAGGTGTAGGGTTATTCGGAGTTGTGAGGGGGACAAAGAGACCCCGATCCGCCTCGTTGAGGTCTGCGCCTTGATCGTCGACTAGGTTCTCACCCACCCCATAAATCAGCATTCCTTGTGGCGTCACGCGATAGATCATCGAGTTGCCCGTACAAGGATCGACAGGTTCGTCGGCTAGAAAAATTGGAATCAGCTCTTGAAATGATGAAGGAATACGCCCATTTGTGCGGCGAAAACGCTCGATGGCAATCGCCGTCAACGCGGCGCGATTCTTGGCGGCGGCATGGGCCGTACCCTGAAATAGAATCTTCTTGAAATCAGCATCGAGGACTTTGGATAGACGGGAAGTGAACATCGCGAGTCCGCCGGTCGTTTGCTTGGTCAATTCATCTTGGGCCATCTTTGCTGTGGCGATCGATTCGGGAAATTCAAGCTCAGCCGCCGCCCTGAGTTTTTCGAGATGCTCAAGGTAGATCGCCAAGTCGGACTTCAAAACAAACATCTTGGGGGCGGAGCTATCGAGGCTATCAGGATTTTCGAAAGCGGCAATCGCGAGCACACGCTCCCCTGCCAGGGCCTGCAAGATGCGCTTCCGTTCATCACGGGCTCGGATCACCTTTTCAAATTGACGCAGTTCGCCTTCGGTGAAGTCGAGTTGGCAAATCGTGGCGGCGAGAGCTTCGTCGCCGAGACGTTCGATCGCCATGGCGACCAATTGCGAAACCGTCGTTGGCTCCTGCTCCAGGCAGCGACTGAGAATCAGTAACGTATTCAGTGACCTAGCCACACCACGGACATCGTTTTCGCGCGCCTTCATGACGATATCGAGTTGAAGGAGCCTTGCTGCATCACGAGCGCCTTG
Organism: Pirellulaceae bacterium; assembly: GCA_046595915.1. GTDB lineage: Bacteria > Planctomycetota > Planctomycetia > Pirellulales > Pirellulaceae > JBKJSI01. The sequence continues at coordinate 919 of JBKJSI010000342.1, read as the reverse complement.
TGTGAAAGGGAGTATTGTCGCCGCGCCAGGCGTGAAGTCGACCGGCAATCGCGCCGCTCCTCCCTTGGCCGCCGCTTCATGAAATTTGTCGAGCGACGGTGCATATTTATCTAAATAGGCTTTCTCGCCGCCAGGCAACCTCAGAATTGGTTCTCGAGTCATCCACAGGTGGATACTCTGCTCGGCCAGGAGCGGGACCGCATTCGCATCGCCGCTATGACTAGATTCTGTCAGCGGCCTAATGCCGGCGATCCAAAGCGCGGACGCATCCTCTTCGCCATCAGGCAATCGATAAAAATTGTTCAACTCGCCTGTCCCTGTAGGTTCTCCTCGTGACTTCGCGACATCCAAAATGGCTTGCACTCGCCGCCCTTGCTGAACATTCCAAAGCCAAAAACCGGTTACAACGCTAAAGAGGCAAAAGCCCGCCATTCCCGCGACGATCCACAATAGGCGGCGCTTTTGCAGGGTTACCCGTTCATGGTGATGGACAATGTCAGACATTTGCTCGCTCGCTACTTGACTGGAAAAAACAGCCCCACGTCCGTTTGCTGCGGATCGAGGCTTGCGCCATCATCGACCTTGTTCTTACCGACACTGTAAATCGTGAAACCTTCCGGTGCGACTTTGAAAAGCATGGGCTTGCCGTTGTAGGGGTCCATTGGCGCTGTCGGAATGTACTGCGGAGCGAGTTTAGTGAGCGATTCTGGCAGGGCTCCGTGCTCGCGCCGATACAGCTCTACGGCGATCCCTGCATCCGCGGCGGCGAGTTGAGCAGCCAGCCGGGCGGAAGCATTCGTGGTCGCCCCGATGGCGGGAAGCATCAGCGAAGAGTAAATCATCGTGAGTCGCGTCGTCGGCTCCCCGACTTTTTTCTTAAGCACATTTCTAGTGTTTGCGTGTCCTCGAGTGCCTTAGG
>JBKJSI010000308.1:0-2596 GCA_046595915.1 Pirellulaceae bacterium | reverse complement strand
TTGATCATGAGCGGTTGTCGTTTAAGTTTCAGGGATTGGATGCGAAGTTGACGGGGGTTGAGGCGGCGCGGGTGGTTAAGGAGGTATTGACTTGATTGTCGAGTGGATTGAAGGTGGTTGAGATTTGCTCAATGCTTCTTGCTTCGCCCAGGTTGTTGAGTACAACCAACCTGGGCTACCCGCTTCCACGGGTAGCCTTCCATCGCAACATAAACTCTCGCGTCGGCATCTCCGCGATTGAAGGCCGCTGACCAAACGAAATCGGCGCCCTGCGATGTCTCCATGATCGTCATGCCGAATTCCGCGCTGCCACTCTCCAGCGGCGGGGAGCGCCGACATGACAGATACACGTAGTTTTCGCCTGGGTGTATTAAGGTGGGATTATTGGGATGGCAATCGCCGACCGCTTCGACGATTCGGGCGCAACTAAGAAAGCGATGCAACGAGGGGGGAAGCTCGATCCCGTTCTTCCGCTGAAATCGGGCGAGTCGCCGCGCGGCGCCAGAATCAACGACGGGCTGCTGAATGCCAAGCGCCAGAAAAGCATCGTCGATGGTCACGGAGCGAGAAACGTCGCTAGGCAGCCGTCCGCCCATACGCATCTGATTCCAGTAGACTTTGTAGTAGTCAGGCTCGGCCCGACCGCGTTCGGCAAGGTACTTGGCGCTGCCTCCCAGGCGAAGCAGCATTTGATATGCCTGATGTTCGGTCAACTCGGCGCTTGGCGCGTCAGCATCGATGCCAAAAAACTCTCTGCACACGCTCTCCCACATTTCGGCGAATGCCTTCTCATCAAACTGGTACCAGACATCTTTTAGCGCGGTGGCCAGCGCCGACGCACCCATCCGCGGCGCGCCTCCCGTCAGGCGGAAAAAGATCTCGGGCCAGAGCGAAGATTCGCTGGTCGATATTTCCTCATGCGTTACGCCGTTCCAATGCGGCAAGACAATCAGCTCTTTTTCATCGAGTTCGATGGTGTACGTGCCATCTTCGTTCTCGCGGCGCACCGTGCCCGGCGCCCAGAAGCCGCCCGGGCCCGCTAAGCAGCGCTCGGCAAGTTCAAAAGTGGGAATGTTGGACGGCATGTTTTTCAGCAAATGGCTTCACGCGAATTAGTAGGAACGCCAAGCGGGTAGCCCAGGTTGGTAACTTGTCAAGAAGGAAACTCATTGCTCCATTTGACCTTTGGCGTCTCCGACGGTTTTTCTTCCGTTTTCTGTGATCTTAACTTCGTCGAATATTTCATCTTCAGAAGCTGGTAATATCGATACTAGTCCCTCGTTGACTAGCTCTTCCAAGGTGGCTAAGTGCCCCATTTCAATGAACGGATACGTATTGTAACTACCCCCTTCATTTACAAGGTAACGTAGCCAGTCAATCTTTGATGGGCGATTCGAAGTCATTATTCTCTGCCGTTAGGGATGCAGAAGTGTGCGCGGTGTCTCCGTATAATGGTACTGAGCATGGTCCCTACACGGAATTCCGTATTCCACCACAGCGGGTAGCCCAGGTTGGTTGTACTCAACAACCTGAGCGGAGCAAGAAGCATTCGCCCGAGCACCGCAAGCAAGATCGGCGGCTAGTTGATCGTCCCGAAAGTTGTTGCCTGCGAAGCGAAACCTCGTTGGCAAATTGCCGCAGTGACCTTTCGATAAAATGTGTGCGGTCTTGTGGCAATTAGCCCCCGCCATCCCCTGTGTTTCAGATATCGGATCATCGGGAGTGCCTGGACTTCGCAGCCACAGTTGTCGTAAATTGCCCCCACAGGCTGACTCTCGCTTTTATCATTCTAATTCGCACCCCGCCGATGACCTTCCGAGCCAATCTCCGCTGGTCCGATCTTGAAGCGCCCGTCGCGCTTGCGAGCGTGGCCGAGCTAGATCGATGGTTGGATCGAATTGACGAAAATTGCGATCCCGAGAGTCCCACGATTGTTGACGTCGAAGTTCATAGCCATGTTGCCAGCATTGGACTTGGTATAGAGCTGTCTTTCGTCCACCTGGTTACAGAATCGGGTCTGCCTCCCTACTGCATCACGGTAGGTAATGTGAATCACGATGAATCGATTGATTTCTTTCTCTATGGCAATCATCACTCGGAGATATCAGGAAGAAACCTGATTCCGCTTCAATTGGCGCGGGAGGTGCTCCGAGAATTTGTGCTTACCGGAGTTCAATCTTCAAGGGTTGAATGGGAAGAAGTCTGAGGCGCTGCGGCGGGCTGGCTGGAAACGCCAGGTCGCCCGAGTTGGTTGTACTCATCAACCTCGGCGGAGCAAGACGCACTCGCCCGAACACCGCAAGCAAGATCGGCGGCTAGTTGAACGTCCCGAAAGTTGTTGCCTGCGACGCGAAAGCTCGGGGGCAAATTGCCGCAATGATCCTTCGATAAAGTCTGGGCGGTCTCTCGGCAATTAGCCCCCGCCACCCTTGGCCTTGGATTGGAAATGGGGGTTGGGGCGGTGGTTTCTTGGTTGCCGTCGTGTGGGGGTGAAGATTAGGTGGATCGAGGCGGGGTGAGATTGGCAAAATGCTTCTTGCTTCGCCCAGGTTGTTGAGTACAACCAACCTGGGCTACCCGATTGCCGGCAGAAAAA
>JBKJSI010000250.1:0-3395 GCA_046595915.1 Pirellulaceae bacterium | reverse complement strand
AGCGCGTTTTCGATCTGAGCCAACTCGCGGCTTTCGACCTCGGCCAACTGGGAACTCAACTCGTCTTGCGCGGTGGCAAGCGCCGCGTCGAGCACGTCGTCCGAATTATGCTCTCGTAGCTCCTTGAGCATGCTCAAGTCGCCCGCCAATGCCTTGCGCAACGCGTCGCGTCGCTTTAACAGCAACTGGCGCATCCCAGACAATGTTTCTTTGCGACTCATTTCCTCTGTACCTTCGCTCTCAGGACGAGCTGGGCCAGACCGAAAGTGCTGCGTACCTTTACGCGATTTCAACTTCACACCCCCTGTCGGCGTCTCGTCGCCCCCTGTTCCATCCTTTCCGCATCTGCGAATCCGTTCGATTGTTCCCACTCTTACCCCCTGGCCTCTAATCAGGTGATGAAAGCAGTGACACTATTACGAGTCAAACAACCGTTTGGATCGCCTGTACATTAACCCTGGGGAATTACCCCCAACGGAAAACATACTACGCGGATGGACATGGTTCTTTGGACGATTTTGACGCCTGATGGTTCGCTTGGGCTAGTAAACTCTTTGTAACATGCGGCAAATGAAGGCTTTAGCGTGGATGGACCTTGCTGGAGGCAGGTTTCCCATCTCGCGCTTTTTGCCTTACCCCCCAGGACGCACGGGGTGCATCTTGGGCTTTGGGTAGATCGGCACAATCGGCATCTTTATACAACTCATTTCGCACGTTACGGCCGTTTTTGCCGGTACAGCTTATCGCGGCCTGGCCCCTAAACCCCCTATTCGTGGTATCCCCGCCAGACTTCTTTTGACGGGCGACCAATCAGAGCGTATATGCCTGAGGCGTTCACTTTGCCATTCGTAGTGACCGCCATTTCCCGCTAGATGTGGATAGGGCGATTCATGCTTCGAACCTCAGCGCCATGCCAGGCTCGCCAGTCGACGGTGCTTCCGTCGCCGCCATGCCGGCTTCGCTTGCGAATTCGCCTTGCTAATGGCAAGAGGAAGACCATTGCGACCTCCTCCGCCAAAAACACCATTGGCGCCCATCCCAGCTGCAACATCCGTCTTCCTGGTCCGAGCGAACTTGGCGTTCAGTGCATCTTGATGCGTAGTCGGGGTAAAGTCGTTATTCGAAGCTGGGACAATTCCATCACCCTCAACGGGCGCAAGTTCGAAATCGCAACCCTCAAGCCGGGCGACGACCTTCGCATTGCCGGCTGCTCGATTCGTATCCTCAAATCAGGCAAAAAAGAGAAGAAGCCAAAACCATCTCCGTCACTCGTTTCTGGTTTTGGTAAACGCTTGGTTGGAGAAATTGGTAAGCGTCTAGCTCATTTAGAACACCGATTGGTAACCAGGCAGCGCCGCCTCACACGCCAACTTAAAGCCACTGCCGGCCAGTCTTTGCCGACGTCGGCGCCATCGTCAATACCTGCCGCGACCGTTCCTGAACCCATTGCGTCGAATGTCGCCCCGCCGCCAATCGTAGTCGAAGGACTCAATACACTTCGATCGGCCGTGGAAGAACTCCGCGCCCGGGTTGAAGACGTCGCGTTGCGCCCTTGGCCGACGATCGAAACTCCCGAGCCGCTCGACACCGAGGCTTTGCTCAATGCGGCCTCCGCCAAGATGGGCGAGATCGTCCAACTGAGCCTTCGGGAAGACCGAACGCATACCGCCCTCAAATTCGAACAAATCTCTCGCGACTTTGATCGCATCGGTCAGCGACTTGGTGACGTCGAGCAAAAGCTCAACCTGCCCACATCCGAGATGCTTGCGGAACAGGTTCGACCTGTTTCTGAAGCTGTTGAATTCGTCCGCACGGGCCTTCAATCGATCGAAGATCGCCAGGCGCTCGAAGCCTCACGCTTCGAAAAGCTCTCCGGCGGCCTCGATGCCCTTCGGCAATCGACCATCGAACGGCTTGGCGCGATGGCGGACAAAGTCAATGCAATTCCGCCACTAACCAAAGTCGAACAGGCGTTGGCCTCGGTAAGCGAGCAAGTCGAAGGACTGTCTCGCGAAATCTCGCAGCGACAAGAACTTTATTTCACGCGCAGTGATGCCGCTTCGCTGATTGAGCAAGTCGAATCCGCCGCAATCGCCCGCGACGCGCTACAACTTCGCATCGCGGAAATGGGTGAGCACTTCATCGGCATGCGCGGTGAATGGAATAAGTTTCAGCTAGGCGCCAGCGACCAGATTCAAGCTCTCGTTTCCAAAATCGACTCACTGCCGACTCAACAGACTCCCGCTCCGACCGAACCGATCGACTTTTCGCCAATCGTGGGAAAGCTGGAAGATCGCTTTGCGGAGATGGGCGAGCAGTTCACGACCCTTCGCGGAGAGTGGACGGAGTTTCAAAGCGGAACGAACGACCAACTTCGCGCCCTCACGACAAAACTCGATGCATTGCCACAGCAAAGCATTCCGGCTCCGGTAGCGGCGGTCGACCTTACTCCGATCGAGCAACGGCAAGCTGAACAAGACGCGCAGTTAGCTGATCAATCGCGCGTGCTTTCAGAATGCTTCGCCAGCCAGCAGCAATTCGCCTCGAAGCTCCTTGCTACCGAGTCTTCGATCGAGGAACTTCGCAGCGAAGTGAACTCATCCAAAGTTCACGCGGAACAAATCGAGCAACTATCTGCCGATAGCGCCGTCACGCGAAGTCTTGCAGAAGAAGCCATTGAGCAGACCAAGAACATCCAAAGCAGCCTGCTCGAACAACTTATTGCGTTAGAAGATCGCTGCGTTTACCTCGAAAGCGAACTCGCGCGACTTTCTCGTGTGGCTCCGGCAGCGCCAGCCAGCTATGTGCCAGCAAGTGAAGCCGCTCCGACTTATGCGACACTGCCGCCATCCAACGAAACGGCATTGAGCTACGACTCGCCGGTCGAGCCAATTTCGAGTTCGCACTATTCCAATCACGCCGAGAACAGCACTTCATCGGTCGAGGCCTACTCACCCCCAATCGAGCCGGTTGCCGAAGCACCAATTGAAGAAGAGTACGCTCTATCACCGGAGTCTCATTCCAACGCCGCACAATTCAACGCATTCGATCGCTCCGCGATGGTTGCTCGCACTGCATCGGAAGAAGCCGAACTTCTGAGTGGCTCAACCGACCCGATAAGCGTCAATGATGAAAACAGTCCAGTCGCTGTTGTGCCAAACTCCGTCTTAGACAGCCTTCGCCTTTCCGGCATTTGGAAAGGCGACAGTGATAAGTCGGAGAGCGAGCAAGAAGAATCCGACAATTCAACCGAGTTGATGGACGACCCGCGCGATGTCGTGGGCTCTTCTTTCCATGCGGATTCAGCTTCAGCGACAACTAAAGGGCTTGATTCCAGCAAGCACCCCGCCGGACCATCGAAGCACGGCCCATGGGCTTCGCCGCATCCAACGCCA
>JBKJSI010000232.1:0-12217 GCA_046595915.1 Pirellulaceae bacterium | reverse complement strand
TGGGGCGGGGGGGGTGGGGGGGGGGGGGGGGCATTTTGGGTGCTCCGTACAGAGGGAGTGGGTGGATTTGTACGGAGTAATTATTTCAGATGTGTGGAGCCATTTGGCGCACAAAGTTTACTTATTTTTTCACCACGAAGACACTAAGGCACGAAGGGGGAGGCGGGAAACCGCTAATGAACGCGGATGAACGCCAGTTTGAGGATCTCTGCTCCACCGTAAAGTGAGTGGTGAGTTGCGCGGGTTTTTGAGAGTTTTAGGCTGACGGAAAGGGCGGCTGGCAGATTATTGGAAAACGCTGCTAAATGGCGGTGAGTTTATATTGAACAATTGAAAAGACGTTGCTTGAAGTTCCGCGAGCCGAATGGGCCATCACTTTTGCGGCCATGCAGTTTTCCAGGTCTTCATTCGCTTGATGTCTACGATCTGATAATGAGTCACCAGAACACCCTGTTCTGATTGAACGCAGCTTACAATCTCCCTCATCGAGTGTCCTTTGATCAGTAGTTCACAGATTCGTCTAGCGACTTGCATCGTCATTTTTGCGCCATGATTGTTTTCACCTGAGATATTGGCGCGGCCACGATTGTCGTTGATGTTCTCCAGTAGGGTTTGCAATCGCAGGTGTTTTGGATTGCAGCAGTCGGGTCTATGGCAAGTATGACCAACAGTTAGATGCTCCTCTTTTCGCCTGCGTGCCAAATCAGGATTCGCTAAATCAAAAGCGAATTGATGTGCGTAGACCCGTGTTCCGCGATAAAGGATCTGGCCATATGACCTAGCCTTAGACTTAGAGCTCCATGGCCAACATTCATCCACAGCACCTTTCTTGACGTTAAACCAGAACGCGCAGTCGATTGAACAGTACTTGCTGGAGCCCATTGCGAACCCAATTTGCTTCTTACAGAGAACGCACTTCGCCGCTTTCTTAGTCCTCGTTCTCGCAACGGGTTTCAGTCCAGTAACTGTGTGGAAGCTGCGTCCATTCCAGATATGCCCCACTGTAGCAGCACAGATTCCGTATTTGGACGCGACATCATTCCGAGGTACTTTACCTTTCAGGTCAAACACCTCGAGTGCCTGCGCATTTGTGAGTTTTGCAGAGGGATTGCGGTCCCCTACTCGCCTGCCTGCCTTGATACGAGGTGCACCGGTAGCTGATATGAAACTAGCTCCAGTCCAAATCGATCGAACTGTTGACGGGCTAACCTTGTAAAGCCTCGCGATGTCGGTCGCGCGTGCATCATTCCTTCTTGCAAATATCTCAATTGCAGCTTTATTACTAATTAATGCATTAGGATTATTTTCACCCGAGATGATTCCGGATCGAGATTTATCGGCCATGTTTTGCAAGGGCGTCCCCGCGACTAGATGATCGGGGTTGCAGCATCTTCCATTGTTGCACACATGCCTAACTACAAGTCCTGGCCTAAGTATTCGTCCAGAAAGTTCAAAAGCCAGGATATGGGCTTTTTTCCTCACTCCGTTCCAATGAGCGTGTGCATACCCGTACGAGTCGACAGCTCCAGCCCAAATCCAACAATTCGTTTTGGCCTGAATGTTCACTGAAGTAGCCATATAACACTCAACGGAGCAGAACTTCGCACGTCCATGCGTTCCTTTAAAGCGTGACGTACATTTTTGACAAGACTTGATACGCACCGCGAATCCTCATGACAAATTCCATCTCTGCATATTCTCTTCCACAATGTGCTGTAGTAAAAGACATGATTGAGAAGGTTTGCTCTCGTAAAGTTAGCGACACGCTTTGTGCCGTTTCAAGTACATAAAAGGGTCGGTGTCCTGCTAAGTGCTACCTTCCTTGAGATCGCGAGACTGTATCCTGGGCTGTCTTCTCGGCGGCGCTATTGGCGATGCGCTGGGCGGGGTTACTGAACGATCGGGGCTTGCGATTTCTGATGATACGCAGCTTACGCTGGCGACTTGTGAGGCGATTGTTGAGGCGGGGTGCGTCGATCCCGAGCGGATTGCGGGGCGTTTTCTGAAGTGGTATCGGGCGGGGGCGATTTCGGGGATTGGGTCTTCGACTTTGAAGGCGCTGCGCGATCTTGATGCGGGCGGGCATTGGGCTCTTTGTGGGGCGAGGGGTGAGCGGGCGGCTGGGAATGGGGCGGCGATGCGGATTGCTCCGCTGGCGTTTGTGCTTGATCCGTTGGCAGTCGAGAACCGGGTGGTCTATCGCGATGTTTGCCGGATCACGCATCATCACGATGAGGCTTATCTGGGGGCGCTGGCTGTGGCAATCGCATTGAATCTGCCGGAGAACACACCGCTGCCGGGTTGGGATCGGCTGATTGAGCCGCTGCCCGATTCTCAAATGCGCGATCGGCTGGTGGAGATGCGAGATGCGCCTGCGGAGATGACTTTCGCTGAAGCTGCAAATCGATTTGGGGCTTCTGGGTTTGTTGTGGAGACGGTTCCGCTGGCGCTGATTGCCGCCGCGCGGATGGTTAGCCACTCGATGGAAAGTGTGATTGCGGAACTGGTCAAGATCGATGGCGATATTGATACGATTGCTTCGATTGCTGGACAGATTGCGGGGGTGCGGCTTGGGGTTGGTGAAGTGCTGGCTTCTGCGGTTGAGTTGCCTTGTGTGCAGGCTTGTTTGCCTACTTTTGAGCGGTTTTTGGCGGTGGTTCAGCGGCAAATGTGAAGGCAATCACCTTACTAACCACCTAACTTACTCACGAAGTGTGCTGTATCCATTATTGCGACATTGTAAACTTGGTCGAACGGCCACGTCGACACTTGGAAGATTCCGGTGATTAGTGAACTCCAAGCGAATATCTCAATTCCTAAGTCTAAACTAGGCGAACCCGCCTGGAGCATCGCATTGCTCTTTCCCGTTCAAGGAAAATGGACCGACGAAGAATTTCTGCGATTTGATGATCGTGATCGTCAGATTGAACTTTCGCAAGGCTGCTTTGAGGTGTTGCCTTTCGTCACGATGTACCACGCATTGATCGTTATGGAGCTTCTCGCTCGATTGAAGGAATGGAACCAATCAGCGAAGGTGGGTGAAGTGCTGACCGCTCCGCTTCCCTTGTTGCTTTTTCCAGGGACGATTCGCGAGCCTGATATTCTGCTTCTCCCCAGGGTCTTTCCGCGCCCCAAATATCCGACGTCCGCACTTCTCGTCATGGAAGTCATCAGCGAAGGCGAAGAAGCTCGCCAGCGCGATTACGTCACCAAGCGAGCTGATTACGCCAAAGCTGGCATCCCTGAGTATTGGATTGTTGATCCCATGGACAAGGTAGTGACGGTTCTGAAGCTCGATGGAGCTGAATACGCGCTCCACGGGCGATTCGAGAAAAATCAAACTGCAAGCTCGGCGACCTTGAGTGGCTTTGCGATTCATTGCGGGGAGATTTGGGCACTTGAGATACAACACTGAGCGGTGTTGAGTCATTGGTGCTGAGTCATTGTCGTTTCATGTAGGACTGTGGCGTTTTGTCAAGTTGTTGAGTTGGTTCTTGATGCTTCTTGCGCTGCGCCGCTCCGATAGCCGAGTACGCCAATCGAAGCGACCCGGGTCTTCTTGGGCTTCCTTCCGCCTGAAGGCGGGACTCCAGCGGAATGCGTTTGGTTGAATGCTTTGCACTGGGGTAGTAGCATCGTGAATGACTTAGCGCCACTCACTCTCCCGGAGCTTTCGGATGCGAATCGTATTTAGCGCACTTTTACTGCTCATTCCCTTTCTTAATTCCGTTCCCGTCTCTGCACAGGATGGTTGGCTTGTGCCGCTGGAAGGCAAGGAGCTCGGGAAGCATTGCACGACGACGGGGAATTGGAAGCTCGTCGATGGTGTTGCGACGTTGACGCCTCGGCCCGGGGAGAGTGGGTGGACGCGGTACGATGCTTATCTGTGGATCAATGGCGAGTACCAGGATTTCGAGGCGGAGTTTGAGTACAAGGTGGAGAAAGGTGGCAACAGCGGCTTCTATTTTCATGTGGGCGATGTGAAGGAGCCGGTTGCGACGGGGATTGAAGTGCAGATCTATGACTCGGGGACGAAGAAGCCGGGCGAGAAACTTACCGACCATGACAGTGGCGGGGTGATTCCCAGCTTGCCGCCGACGAAGAGTGCGGCCAAGCCGGCGGGCGAGTGGAATAAGTTTTCGATTACGTCCAAGGGAGATAAGGTGACCATCGTGCTTAATGGCGTGACGGTCAATGAGGTCAGTCTTAAGAGCGAGCCGCTAAAGGGACGGCCTGCGACGGGGGCAATGGGATTTCAGGATCATGGGCTGCCGCTTTCGCTGCGGAAGATTCGGGTGAGGAAGTTGTAGGGATGAGTCAATGGCCGAGAGTTTGGGAGGTGTTCTGACTCAGCGGCAAGTACACGGAAACCGTAACGCAACCGTTCGGCCAAGCTACTTGTGATTGATACCTACCCTCTCGCCAGAAATCTGCTGTATCCCCATTACCTGCCGTGGTAAACTCATCTAGTAGATATATCGGTCGGCTGGACTTTAATCATGTCAAGTGATCTCGAAATGAGTATGGAGTTGCCATCGATGCGCCCTGGTGAGCCTGCCTGGGTGGTGGCGACGCTATTTCCGAACCAAGGAGCATGGTCGGAGTCGGATTATTTCCGACTCGAAGCAGATCGCTACGTTGAACTGGCCAATGGAAGCATCGAGTTCCCGCCCATGCCAACTCTATTTCATGCCGCGATTGCGCTGTGGTTTGCGAATCAATTGGCCAAGTGGCTCGAAACCAATAAAGTCGGCAAAGCCTTTGTAGCGCCGGTGCCGTTTAAGCTCTTTCCTGGAACGATTCGAGAGCCCGACGTATTCGTCATTCCTAAGCAAACCACAGGTGCTTTACCTCGTTATCCTGCAGCTGCCTTACTCGTGATGGAAGTGGTCAGCGAAGGCGAAGAAGCTCGCGAGCGCGATTACGTTGCGAAGAGAGCCGATTACGCGAAAGCCGGGATTCCTGAATATTGGATTGTTGATCCGTTTGAAAAGTCAGTCACGGTGCTAAAGCTCGATGGCTCGGAGTACATTCTTCACGGTCGATTCGAAGGAAGCCAAATCGCTACATCCGCCACGTTGAACGGCTTTTCGGTTGCTTGTGATTTGATTTGGATGCTTGAACAAGAGGTTTAGGACCGTCGCAGCAAGGCATCATCTAAACATGGAAGCTGAACTCCATCTCACCATCATCCTTGAAAGCCCACCCGCCGGCGTCGACTTTGGTCTGCAGCAGGGCAAGGGAAATGACTACCAAACGATTCAAAAACAAAGATCAAAAGGAGGCGATCTTCGTTTCGAGTGTATCGTCACTGTGAAGGACAATCGAGACGATGGACTTCCCAATTTTCTTGGGCCCCTGACCCAGGGTCCGCCGACTGGGCGGTTCATCTATATCGACATTGGCAAGCTGGCGGGGCAGAACAACGCGGTTTGGGAGCGGCGAATCAAGGTTCCGCTGGTTGGCATTACTTGGAAGATGATCGAGCAAGTTGCAGGCGATGCCAAACTCACTTTGGAAGCTCGTTTGCCTGGAACGGCGAAGGATGGCGGTCCGAGTTGTGCGACTTTGCGCCCGATTGGGGGGTGGAAAGTGAGTCGGCGGGCGGGGTGAGTTTCGTTGAATGGCGTCTCCTCAGAAATTAGCAGCATCACCAAGGGGGCCAGTCACCACGATTGGCCGCGCCATTTCCCTGTTCTATCTAATCGCCCTTCAACGAGTTTCGATGTCAGCCTTGTGCGTCGATCGGCAACGCTGCGGTTTGAACTTCGGATGCTGCACCGAGAAGGTTAAGTCTGCTGGTATCGCGAGTTGATCGCCGTCGGGTCGAATGAACCAGAGTTTTTGTTCCTTAACTATTGGATTGCAGCCGGCGGGGATTTTTTCCGGCTTAGGTTCCATAGTCCACTCCGATTTGGGTTGACCTTCGGTGATGACGATCGTGAGATCATCCGTGTAGAGATCGAACTCGCACTGGCAGTACACGATGAGGCAGGCGGGAGAACTGTCCGGGCCAAAGGCGGCCTTGGATGCATCGCGGCGTTCGAGGGAGGTTGACTTGATCGACTTGAGTTTGCCGTAGCGACGAACGATATCGCTGTCGTCGCTTAATGCACGAAGCTCCGCCTTGACCGAATCGACCACTTCGGAAGCGATAATGCCATCCAAGCCTCGCACTGCGGGTGGGGGAGTAAACGCGGGCCCACTCCAACAGCCGGTAACCAGCACCAGCAGGGCAATACCGACCAGAACTCGGAGATGTGACATCGAATGCGCCATCGGAAGAACGATCAATCGAGATGCGCCAAACAATGCAGCGCAAACTGGCTCCGATTGTTACTACCAAGCCGCTTCGAGAATAGTTTTAAGGCTTTCGACCGTTGGCGCGACCGGCGTGGTTCCCATGAGGCGTTTGATCTCAAACGCCTTTACGGCGATCGAGGGAATGTCTTCGCGTTTGGCGTTTAGATCGCGCAGGGTTTTGGGGACGCCGATGTCGTCGCGAAGCGAGGTGACCGCATCAATGGCTGCATTCGCGGCTTCGTCTTGGGACATTGTCTCGGTTTGGACACCGAGTAAGGTCGCGATCTGGGCGAGTTCCTTGTTTCGCGATGGCAGGTTGTGACGCATCACGTGGGGGAGCATCAGGCCGTTGCCGGCGCCGTGGGAGCAATGGTAAAGGGCGCCGAGCGGGTATTCGAGAGCATGTACAGCTGCAACCGCGCCATTGCTGAAGGCGAGGCCGGCGATCGTGGCGGCGAGGGCCATCGCCTCACGGGCGGCTCGGTTGCCCGGTTCTTTGACGGCGGTTCGCAGGTTGGCTCCGATGAGGCTGATGGCTCGTTCGGACAGTAGGTCCGCGAGTGGGTTCTTGCCTTGGAAGGGAACAAGCTCGTCGGGCTTGGCTGGAATCTTGTCGAAGTGGGTGGCGAGATAGGTTTCGATGGCGTGCGTGAGTGCATCGATGCCTGAGTCGGCGGTGACCTTGGCTGGGCAGCCGAGGGTAAGTTCGGGATCGACGAGGGCGATTGCCGGACGAAGTAAAGGACTCAAGACGCCCGACTTGATGCCACTGACCGGGTCACCAAGAACCGCAGCATGAGAAACCTCGCTCCCGGTGCCGGCGGTTGTGGGAATGCAAATTAAAAAGGCGATCGGGCCGGGAACTTTGTCGAAGCCGATGTACTGTTGCGGCGGTCCGCCATGGGTGTAGAGGAGCGCGGTGAGTTTGGCGACATCCATATTGCTGCCGCCGCCGATGGCGACGAAGCAATCGGGCTCGAACTTCTCCGCCTGCTTAAGCGCGGCTTCGGCGACTTCCATTGAAGGCTCGGGCTGGCCGCCGTCGAAGACCTCGACCGCTCGCTTGGAGCTGATGTTGGCCGTCACATGCATGACGAGACCGGCGCTGACTAAGCGTTTGTCAGTGATGACCATGATGCGGCGGCGATCGAAGCGCGCGAGCCGCGAGTCGAGCAAAATGGAGGCGCCCCACCCAAAGGTGAGGCTTTCAGAGGAGGCGAAGTCCCAAGTCGTGCGCATGAAAACCGCTCAGCTTTACCGCAAGGCGTCAAAGAAACGTTGCGGCAAATCATACTCGCTGGCTGGTAATTTTGGGGACGGCTATTTTTGCTTCGTTTTACCGACTTAGCTCTTCTTACTAAGTGTTTGGAAGAATTCGAGCACGAGCTCGGGGCGATCTTGCTTTTCAAGGAGGTCGAGTTGCGGCGGCTTGGCGCCGAGGGCTTCGAGGTGCTTGCGAATGTTCTTCCAGTGCTGCTGGCGCTTTTTGCCTTCGGCAAGGTAGAGGTCGGTAATCAGTTCTTGGATGCGCTGCTCTGCAATTCCGTCACGGTTGCGGTAGTAGCTCTTGATGATCTTGTCTTGGTAATTCGTCCGTTCCGACACTGATGCTCTCCTGGTCCTGTAGTGGCCAATGGCCGCCTGCGAACAACGCCTATTTCTCTTTCGGCGGCGGGGCGAGTTGGGATAAGCGAATTGCGGCAAGCTGCTTTTTCGATGTGCTTGCTAGTTCTTGAAGCGCGCCGCGAAGCGAGGCATTGCCGGACAAGATGCCCTCTTCTTGTGCGGCAAACTGTGACTCGTAGGGGCCCTCTACGGCTTCCATGATCTCTAAGAGCGAAATGTCGGCGGCGGGCTTGTTCAGTATGTAGCCGCCAACAACGCCGCGAGTGGACTTCAGGATGCCTGCGTTCACCAGCGAGCGAAGGATTTGCAGTAAGAACCGCTCGGGCATTTTGCCTTCGGCGGCAATTTGGTTGCAAGGGATCGGTGAGTTACCACTCGCTTTGGCGAGTTGTAATGTGGCCGCGATCGCATAGCTGACCGTGCGCGACAGTTTTGGTCCCATCGACCCTCCTCCGCGAGATGGCGACCGCCATCTCGCATGCTCCCGCGCGCTCGAAATGCGCTCTATTCAACGCGACTTGCCGCTGCCTTGGGTGAAGAACGGCGATGTCGATCGAACGCGCCCGCGTCCCGCAGGCGTCATCGTTCAACATAGCAGTGACGACCGCGCTGTCAAACCGCGTGCAGAATGCCACGGGGTCTTATGCGATCACTTTGGCATTGCCTAAGGCGGCGGTTGGATTGGGCGCAAACCAATTCCAAGCCAAGATGTAGATCGCCGCGCAGACGAGGTAGCTATCGGCCAAGTTAAAATTTGGCCACACATAATTGTCGTTGTACTGAAATAGGATCCAATCGCGCACGGTGTAATGAAATTGCGGGTGAAGGCCGTCAAAATGCCAAAGGCCGAGGCGATCATAAAGATTGCCGAGGATGCCGGCGGCGATTGCCCCGAGCGCGATGAGCGTTGCTGTGCCGAGCGACGATTTGGTAATGCTGATCCAGTAGATCATGCCGCCGAGGAATAAGACGGAAACGGCTGCGAAGATCTTCTGCTGACCTTTCCCGATGCCGAAGAGCGCGCCGGGATTGCAGGATGTTTGGATTCCTACGTAGGGCTCGACCAGCCACCACTTGGCTTGCTCGCCAGGAAGGCCGCGCCAAGCAAAAACGGCGGATTTTGTACCGAGGTCGGCGGCGAGGCCGAGGGCCGCGACTAACGCGAAGAGGGCTAAACTACGAATTATCTGTGGCGAATTGGCCTTCGCTTCGCTTTTCAGCGCATTTGACGCAGGTGGATGTGAAGGGGAGGACATCTAATCTCGCCTTGGGAATCTTGCCGTTACAGTCTTCGCAGGTACCGTAACTGGCTTCGCGGATTCGTTCCAGAGCAGCATCGATTTGTCCGAGGGTTCCTTCATCGGCTTCCATGAGCGAGAGGGTAAATTCTTGCTCGTAGGCGTCGGTGCCGACGTCGGCCATATGGATTGGAGCGGCGGATAAATCGCCACTAGCTTCCATTCTTGTCTTCTTAAGGGCGGCATCGGCCAAATTGTTGACATCGCCACGCAAACGGTTTCGAAGCAGAATCAGCTTGTCTTTGTAAACTCCCATTTCCGCTTTTTTCATCAACTCAAGCTCCGATTTCGTTCGAGTCTTCCCGCCGAAAGATCTAGTTTGCCTTGGTCGGGGGGGCGAACTTTTAGCATATCGCTCGTTCAAACAACTGTCAATTTTTCAAACTGACGATTGCGTATCGATTTTCAATGAGCGAAATGGACTCGCTTCGCCGTCCTACGCAATTCAGGTAACCGCGGATCGGGTTGAATTCGGCAAAAAATGGCGCCAATTCAGGAGACCCATATTGACATGTTAACTCGTTTCAAAGTTCCCACTGCTGGACAAGCCAGACAGTGGCGCCCTAAGCGGATGAGCTAACCTGGGGAGTCGCGAAGGATTTCGACGGCGCCGTTTCGGCCGCAGGCGCCCATAACCCCGCCGCCGGGGTGACTGGCGGCGCCAACTAGATAGAGGCCTTTTACGGGAGTGCGGTGGTCGGCCCAGCCCATGGTGGGGCGAAAGCTGAAGAGTTGATGGAGGTGCATCGCGCCTTGCATGATGTTGCCTCCGGTGAGGCCGAACTGTCTCTCCAGATCGAGGGGCGAGAGGATCTGGCGGTGTTCGATCGCGGCGGGGAGGTTGGGGGCGTAGCGCGAGAGGAGTTCGATGCAACGATCGGCGAAGGCTTCTTTGTGATCGTCCCAGCTGCCGGTCGCGAGTTTGTATGGTGCGTATTGGACGAAGATCGATGCGACATGTTTGCCGGGTGGAGCGACAGTTGGATCGACGGTGGAAGGAATGGTCATTTCCAAAATCGGCTCGGTGCTGGGGCGGCCGTATTTGGCGTCGTCGAAGGCGCGCTCGATGAAATCGAGGGTAGGGGAAATGTGAATGGTGCCGCGCAGTTGCTGATTGGAGTTGTCGCCGGCGAGGCAGGTGAACTTGGGAAGTTCGCGGAGGCCTAGGTTGATCTTGGCGGAGGCAGAGGCGTAGTCGATCTTGGTGATACGCTCGCGCCACTGCGATGGGAGTGCGGACTCGGGGAGCATGCGGAGGAAGGTGTGGCGCGCGTCGATGCTCGATGCGACGATAGGGGCGCTGACGATGCCGCCGGACTCTAAGACGATGCCTTGGGTTGCGCCTTTATCGGTGATGATTTCGCTGACGGCGGTTTCGCGGTAGATCTCGACGCCGAGGTCTTGGCAAGATTTTTCGAGCGCATCGGCGAGGCCGCCCATGCCGCCTTCGACGTAGCCCCAAACACCGCGTGCGCCGCCGGCTTCGCCCATGACATGGTGGAGGAGCACATAGGCGGTGCCGGGCATGGCGGGCGAGGCGAAGGCGCCGATGACGGCGTCGGTTGCGAGCGTAGCTTTGAGGACTTCGGTTTCGAAAGTGCGTTCGAGGATCGGGCGGGCTGCGCCGGTGAGGAATTCGATTGCTTCGGGAAGGTCGTCGCCAAGTGACGAGAAGGCTTTGTAGAGTCCCCAGAGTTTGGAGCCATCGCGGAGGCGTTTGCTGAGGCCGATTTTTCGTTTATCACTGGGCGCGGTGACTGGATCGGGCGCAGCTTCAGAGAGAAGCGGTTCGAGGGTTTCGGCGATGCGCTCAAGGAGCTTCTCGTATTTAGGGTAGGCGTCGGCATCGCGATGACTGAACTTTGAGATTTCGCGCTGGCAGAGGGCGCGGTCTGGACCGAGAAGAAGTGAGCGGCCGTCGAGGAGTGGTGTGAATGAAGAAGGGCTGCGGGGGAGGATTTTTAGACCGTGCTCTTTGAGTTTGAGGTCGCGGATGATTGAAGGGAGGAAGAGCGAGATGACGTACGCGGCGGTCGAGACTTTGTAGCCGGGCCAGAGTTCTTCGGTGCAGGCGCAGCCGCCCAGGATATGGCGGCGCTCGAGGACGCAGACCTTTTTGCCGGCCTTGGCGAGGTAGGCTGCGGCGACGAGGCCATTGTGGCCGCCGCCGATCAGAATGGCGTCGAATTGACGGCGGGCCGGGGATTTTGGCTGGGCCGGTGCGTGACTGCCGGCGGTATGGGAATGATCGTGTGCCACGGTAGATTGTTTTTGCTTGGTTTGGGGTTGGATTGGGATTGGCAATCTTTACGAATTGGGCGTGGTTTTGACAGATGTCTTCTTGGCGCGCGGGGGCGGCCAGCGCCGGATGTTCTTTCCGGGCTGGGGGAGTTTTGCAGGGATGAACGCAGATTCACGCAGATGGGGAAGGAATGGGACGGATGGTTGCTCGCCCCTACGGCGTGGTTTGCGTTAGGAGGGTGGTTGTGCCATTGTGTTGGCAGTACCTGCGGGGCTGTCTCTGGGTGAGAAGACGAGCGGGAGTTCAATTGAACCATGGATTGACACGGATGAACACGGATCGGAGGGAGAGGAGGATTCGGGGGTATTATTTTGAACAGAAGTTAACGAAGAAAACGAAGGAGGGGTGGTTTTTGATTTTTGTTGGCGCGTGAAGTTTCGCAGGCGGATGGCGTATTCGAGTTCAGTTTCGGTGGTGCGCCAGACGGGGGCGGTGATGTAGGCGTTGCTTAAGAAGCCGATGTTTTTGTCGGCGGTGATTTCGGGTGGGAGGGACTGGATGTAGGCATCGATTTCGTCGGCGTCTTCCGGTGTGGCTTCGCTGAAGGGTGGGTAGTAGTGGGTTTTCTCGCCGGGAAAGGGAGGGCGGGAGTAGGTGGGGTATGCGAGTTTTTTGAGGTCTTCGACCTCTTCGACGCCTTCGGGGATGTAGTAGGGCCAGTCTTCCTCGCCGTCGGCGAGGTAGCCGG